>JABCYT010000017.1 GCA_013290035.1 Alphaproteobacteria bacterium | reverse complement strand
CTCGTCGGTGGCGGCGACGCCGTCGCCAGTTGCAATCCGTTGCCCGTTGACGAGGACCACACCCCGGGCGGGGGCGAGATAGGCATGCCGGAACCCATCGAGCGCGTGCGTGACCGATGTTCCGGCAAGGAGGGTCGCGCCCATGACCCGTGCATCGGCGCGGATCTGCAGGGCCTCGGTGTCCTTCGGGTTGCCGCTGGCGAGCGCAATCAGCCGTCCTGCTCGATCGGCCTTGGGAAAGCTGCGGCTGTCCCAACGCGGCGCTCCGCCGCGGCGGCGCGGAAGCAGCCAGATCTGGAACAGCTTGAGTGGGTCTTCACCGTAGTTGTGCTCGGAATGACTGATCCCTCTGCCGGCGCTCATCACCTGGACGTCGCCTGCCACGGTGTGGCCGACGTTGCCCGCGCTGTCTTCGTGCGTGACAACGCCCTGGCGGACATAGGTGACGATCTCCATGCCCGTGTGGGTGTGATGGCCGAACCCGGTGCCGGGAGCGATCTCGTCGTCGTTCCAGACCACGAGGGCGCCCAGCGGACCATTCGCGAGGTTGCCCTTCGCCGATACGACGAAGTGGTGGCGTGCCGTGAGCCAGCCGTAATCGCCTCGATCGAGCGTCTCCTTGGACCTCAGCTGCAACATCGCTATTCCTCGGCTACGAGCATGGGCGCCACGCTGCGTCCATCGCCTGAGAATGCGACCAGGAAGGCTGATCGATAATATGGAATAGTCCGAACGAGGCTTTCGGCAATTCTGAACAATCGATTGCGTCCATTGTTTTGGAATCCCGCATAGCCCATTCCAACAATTCCGGCTTATGCGCAGGCGGCCTCGGGCCCAACTTCCGCTGCATCACAACACGGAGATCGCCATGAGCAACGTCCTCCTGATCCATTCCAGCGTGTTCGGCGAGAAGTCCCAATCGCTCGGCCTCGCCCGCGACTTCCTGAAGCGCTATCGGCATCGCTCGTTGGTCGAGCGGGCGCTCGCCCCGCACACCATGCCGCATCTCGACGGCGAGACCTTCGCCGCCATGGGCACCGACGCGGCCGACCTCGACGGCCGGCAAAAGGAAGCGGTCGCCCTGTCGGACGAGCTGATCGCCGAGCTCGAGGTCGCCGACACGATCGTGCTGGCGGTGCCCATGTACAATTTCTCGATCCCCTCGACCCTGAAGGCCTGGATCGACCACGTGGCGCGCCGCGGCCGCACTTTCCGTTACACCGAGAAGGGCCCCGAGGGACTGCTCAGGAACAAGAAAGTGTTCGTGCTGGTGGCGCGCGGCGGCGTCTACAGCAAGGGCACGCCCCATGCCGCCTTCGACTTCCAGGAGCCGTATCTCAGGACGGTGCTCGGCTTCCTTGGCATGACCGACGTGACCTTCGTTCACTTCGAAGGGCTGGCCATGGGGCCAGAAGCGGCGAACGCCAATCGGAGCAAGGCACTGGCCCACGTCGAGCGCCTGACCGGCGGAGCGGTCGCCGAGGCCGCCGATTAGCCGCCGACTAGCCGCCCCCTAGCCTAGGAGCGCTTGTCGCGCTTGCGCAGGAAGTCCACCAGCACCTTGAGCGCCGGCCTGATCTGCCGGCGGCTGGGGTAGTATAAAAAGAAGCCAGCAAGAGGCGGCTGCTGGAAATCGTCGAGCACGGTGACCAGGCGCTTGGCCGCGAGTTCCGTCTCGACCGAACTGCGTAGCATCTGCAGCAGCCCGGCGCCTTCGAGAACCGCCTGCATTGCCATCCGATCGTCGTTAACGATGAAGCGTCCCTCGACCGGTACGTCGACGACGCGCCGGTTCAACCGCAGGCGCCATGATATGAGGGCACCGCTGCCGAAGCGAATCCGGATGCAGTCATGCCTGGCAAGCTCGTGCGGTGTCTGCGGTCTGCCGTGCCGGGCGATGTAGGACGGCGCCGCGACCGTGACGACCGGAACTTCGTCGCTGACGCGTACGGCGATCATGTCGCGTTCCAGCCGCTCGGCGTGGCGGATGCCGGCATCGAAGCGGCCGGCGACGATGTCGGTAAGGGAGCTGTCGGCGGAGATCTCCACGCTGATCTGCGGGTAGGCGACGAGAAAGCGGCTGATGTTGGCTACCAGACCCAGATAGGCGACAGGCGGCGCGACGGTCAGACGCACGACGCCGGCGGGCTTGTCGCGAAAATCGTCCATCAGGTCGAGCGCAGCACGGTAGTCGTCGAGTACGGGCCGCAGCCTCGCCAGCAGACGCTCGCCGGCGACGGTCGGCGCCACGGACCGCGTTGTGCGCTCGACCAGCCGTACGCCCAGCCGCTCCTCGAGCTGACGCAGCATCTCGCTGACGCGCGGTGGCGACAGGTTCAGGTACTTGGCCGCCTTGCTGAAGCTCTTCTGTTCGAGCACGGCCACGAAGGCACTGGTCTCGGCAAGACTCGGCTCAATCATTTGCCCTTCCCACGTTCGGCAATCCCGAACAGACGGCTCGGACTATTCCATCTTATGGACCGGATGGCGACTCGCCACCTGGCCGATCATGTCGTCGACCCGCGAGAGGAAGGTTCTCAGGAGCGGCGAGTCGTTGGCCTTGTGGTAACCCAGCACCAGGTCAATCGAAGGCGCCTCGCCGGCAAGGGGACGGGCGATGACCGACAAGGTCAGGAAGTTTCGAGCGAAATCCGGCAACAACGCCACGCCCCGGGTCGACGCCACGAGCGACATCGCCATGGAGAGATATTCGACCCGGTGCGCCGGCTGCAGGTCGACACCCGAGCGCCGAATATAGTCTTCCGTGATCGAACGCAGGACCGGGGCCTGGTCCGCCATGCCGATGAACGTCTCGCCCACAAGATCCTGCAGGCCGATCGCTGCGCGCGACGCGAGACGATGGTCGCTCGGCAGGACGACGATCAGCGGTTCCCTGACCAGGACCTTGTAGGCGAGATCGGGGTAGCGCTCCTCGGGCCGCAGGAAGGCCGCATCCAGCTTGCCGGTCGCGAGTCCCTCGGCAAGCTGCGGCGAATGCTTGCTGGAGATGGTGACCTCGATGCTGGGCAATTCCTCGCGCAACACGTGCATCGCGGCCGGCAGCCATTCCGGCTCGCAGCCGCTCAGGAACCCCAGGGCCAACGTCCGCTCTTCGGGGTGAGCCGCGCGCCGCGCGGCGGCGGCCGCCGCTTCGACCTGGGCCAGCGTCAGGCGAGCGTGATCGAGGAACGCCCGGCCCGCCGCGGTCAGCTCGATGCCGCGCGCGCTGCGGGTCATGAGTTTGGCGCCGACCTCGATCTCCAGCTCGCGCAGCTGGCGGCTGAGCGACGGCTGGGCCGTGCGCAACCGCCGCTTGGCGGCGACCGTGATGCTCTTCTCCTCGGCCACGGCGACGAAAAAGCGGAGGTGCCTGAGCTCCATGCGTCTGCTCATGCCTGAGAGGTATGGCGCTCAACCTACAAAGTCTTTCCAGCAGGCGCCACTGGAACCCAGATACCGGCCGTCAACGGCTGCCGTTACCCGGCGGCCATACCCGGGAGGACTGCACCATGAACACACCCGTTGTCTTGATCACCGGCGGCCTGAGCGGCATCGGGCGCGCCGCCGCCCTGGCCTTTGCCAAGCAGGGCGCCAAGGTGGTGGTTGCCGGCCGGCGCGACGAGGCCGGCCAGGCGCTCGCCAAGGAGCTGCGCGGCTTCGGTTCGGAGGCCGAGTTCATCAACGCCGACGTCCGCAAGGAAGATGACGTCCGCGCCCTGGTCGACAAGACCGTCGCGCGGTTCGGCCGTCTCGATGTCGCGGTGAACAATGCCGGCACCGAGGGCAAGCCCGGACCGGTGACCGAGCAGACGGCCGAAACCTACGCCGCCACCTTCGACACGAACGTCCTGGGCGTGATCCTGAGCCTGAAGCACGAAGTGCGCGTCATGCAGGGACAGGGCAGCGGCAGCATCATCAACATCTCCTCGACCTACGGGCACGAGGGCGTGGCGGGGGCCTCGCTCTATGCCGGCAGCAAGCACGCCGTCGAGGGCATCACCCGGTCGGTGGCGCGCGAGGTCGCCAAGTCGGGAATCCGGGTGAACGGCGTGGCCCCCGGCCCGACCGACACCGGCATGCTGACCCGTTTCACGCGCACGCCGGAGAACAAGGCGGCCCTGGCGGCGGGTGTTCCGATGGGTCGCCTCGGCCTCTCGGAGGAGCTTGCCAACGCGATCGTCTTCGTCGCGTCGGACGAGGCTTCCTTCATCACCGGCCATGTCTTGCACGTCGACGGCGGCAAGACCGCCGGCTGATCCGGCGAAAGGAATGACCCCATGAGCACGACCGAAGCGACACGGACGAACAACAGCGCGATCGAGGATCTCGACGTCATCGTGGTCGGCGCGGGATTCGCCGGCCTCTATCTCCTCGATCGCCTGCGCAGCATGGGCATGGCCGTTCAGGTGTTCGAGGCCGGGGCCGGTCTTGGCGGCGTCTGGTACTGGAATTGCTATCCCGGGGCGCGCGTCGATTCTCCCGGACCGATCTACCAATATTCGCGCGATGACATGTGGCGGCGATGGCAGTTCGGCGAACTCTATCCGTCGTGGCAGGAACTCCGCGACTATTTCCACTACGTCGACGAGAAACTCGGCCTCAGCCGCGACATTCGCTTCAACCGGCGCGTGAACCAGGCTGAGTTCGACCCGGCGCATAATCGTTGGATTGTCCGTTCAAGCGATGGCTCCGTCGCGAGCGCACGCTATCTCGTGCTCTGCACCGGCCTCAGTGCGAAGCCCTACGTGCCGGACCTGCCGGGCCTGGACGACTTCACCGGCGAGCGCCATCACACCGCGCTGTGGCCGCAGCAAGGCCTGGACCTGGCTGGCAAGCGGGTCGGGGTCATCGGCACGGGGGCGAGCGGCGTGCAGGTGGCCCAGGAAGCCGCCGGCGTGGCGGCTCACCTCACCGTCTTCCAGCGCACGCCCAACCTGGCATTGCCGATGCGGCAGAAGAAGCTCGACGAGGACGCCATTCGCCGCATGAAGGAAAAGTATCCGGAGATGTTCGACAGGCGCACCAAGACCTTCGCCGGGTTCGACTACGATGTCCTGGCGAAGTCTGCGCTCGAGGTGTCGGACGATGAGCGGCAGGCGACCTTCGAACGCCTGTGGGAGATCGGTGGCTTCGCCCCCTGGATCGGCTCGTTCAACGACATTCTTCTGAATGAAGAAGCCAACCGTGCCGCCTACCAATTCTGGCGCGACAAAACGCTGAAACGGATCAAGGATCCTGCCATTGCCGAGATCCTGGCGCCTGCGGAGCCGATTCACCCCTTCGGCGTCAAGCGGCCTTCCCTCGAACAGCATTTTTACGAGATCTTCAATCAGCCCAACGTGAGTCTCGTCGACCTCCGCACCAACCCCATCGAAAGAGTGACGCCGGGCGGGATCAGGACGGCGGCCGGCGAGCATGAGCTCGACATTCTTGTCCTGGCCACCGGCTTCGACGCGGTGACGGGCGGGCTGACCAGCATCGACATCCGCGGCCCCGCGGGCGAGACGCTGAAGGACAAGTGGGCGACGGGCGTTCGCGCCCATCTCGGCATGGCAGCGGCGGGCTTTCCGAATCTCCTCTTCGTGTACGGCCCGCAAAGCCCGAACGGTTTCTGCAACGGGCCGACCTGCGCCGAGGTTCAGGGAGACTGGATCGCCCGGCTGCTGGATCACCTTCGCCAAGGCAATTACACGCGCGTCGAGGCAACGGTCGCCGCCGAGGAAGCGTGGCGGGCACAAGTGCTCGCGCTGGCGGATGCCACGCTCTTCCCGCGCGCCGACTCCTGGTATCTCGGCGCGAACATTCCCGGCAAGCCGCGAGAGATGCTGTCCTTCACCGGGGGCCTGCCGGCCTACCTGGCAAAGTGCAGCGAAAGCGCCGAGCGGGGGTACGAGGGATTCGCGCTCAGCTGAGTTTCGGCTTTCGACTCCCCGGCGTCTCGACGGGGACAGGACTACGCGCAAAGGAGACGTTCGATGAGCAACCGATCGAGCAGCGAGCGGAGCAAGGCCGTCGTCGATGCCTATTATCAGGCCGGTGTAAAAGGCCGCCTCGGGGACTTCGCCCCGTATCTCCATCCCGATTTCACCACGACGGCGCCAAGTTACCTGCCGTGGGGCGGCGTTCATCCGGGCGCGGCGTTCTTTCGCGACGAGGTGCTGCCCAAGCTGCCCGACGTCCTGGACTTCGGACGGTTCAGCTACGACGTCTTCTTTGCCGAGAACGAGCGCGTGGTGGCGCTGGTGAATTTCGGACTCACCGGCAGCAACGCCATGATCAAGATCTCCGAGCACTGGACCGTCAGGAACGGCAAGGCAACCTCGATCTGGGTCGCCTATTTCGAGCCGCAGGCGCTGCTCGACAAGCTCGGCATCGCGCACGGCCTCAAGCGCTGAGGGCGCGACCCATGAAGGCGAGTCGACCACGGGTACTGGGGCAACGCGCGAGCTTCTGGGTTTCGGCCGGCGTGGTCACCCACATCTTCTGGACCAGCGCCGCGCCCGCCATGACCTACCGGCTTTATGCCGAGCAATGGCACCTCACCCCCACGGTGACGACCGGCATATTCGCCGTCTACCCGATCATCGTCGTCGCGGTCCTAGTCGGCTTCGGAGATCTCTCCGACCATATCGGCCGGCGGTTGGTGATGTTGCTCGGGCTCGGCGCCTCGCTGATCGGCACGCTGCTGTTCGCCGTCGCGCCCGGCGTGCTGTGGCTGTTCGCCGGCCGCGCCTTGACGGGCATCGGCGTCGGCCTGACCGCCGGCACGGCGACGGCGGCGCTGGTGGACTTCAGCACCGAGGGACAGTCGCAGCGGGCCGCGTCCGTCACCCCCGCCGCCCAGGCCTTCGGCTTCACAGGGGCTCTGCTCTTGGGCGGTGCGCTGACGCAATACGCGCCCTGGCCCACGCATCTCGGCTTCTGGCTCCTGTTCGCCTTGATCGCCCTGCTGTTCGCCGCGACCTGGTTCCTGCCACGCCGCCCCGGTGGGCCAGCGGGTGGGCCGGCGTCCGGCCGCTGGCGCCCGAAATCTCCCGCCATACCGGCCGGCCTGGGCTCGACCTTCGCGCTCTCGGCCAGCGCGGTGACGACAGCCTATACGCATGGCGTGCTGATCCTGTCGGTTGGCGGACAGGTCGGCCACGATCTCGTCGGCTCATCCAACGCCCTGGTCAACGGCGCAGCACTTTCGCTGTTCGCGATCACGTCGGGCATGGTCGGGATTTCGGCAAGAGGGCTTCGTCCGCGGTGGGCAATGCTTTGCGGAGCGATCGCCTCGGTTGCCAGCATGGGCCTGCTCGCCCTTTCCGTCGCCCGGCAGGGACTGCCGATCTTCCTCGCCGCGACGACGATCGCCGGGATCGGCTACAGCCTGCTCGTCCTGGGCGGCCTGGCGCTGCTGGGCGGCGCGGTCCAGGAAAGGCAGCGGGGCGGCGTGCTCTCCGCCCTCTATCTGTTCGCCTACCTGTCGCTGGGCATCGTGGCGCTCGGCCTGGGCGTCGTGGCGACCGAGCGAGGGCTCGGCCTGGCGGTGGATCTGGGCGCCGCCGCGATCACCGCGCTCAGCCTCGGCACGATCGGCCTCCTCGCCCTTCAGCGGATGCACGTCCGACAGGTGCCCGCCGCGCCGTTCTGCGGCGAAGGCTGCGGCCAGTCGGCCTGAACCTCAATCAGACCGGGGGATCAACCCATGAGGCTCTACCATTCGACAGCGTCGCCCAATTCCCGCCGCGTGCGCATGTTCATGGCGGAGAAAGGGATTTCGATCCCATTCCAGCCGGTGAATTTGGCCGAGAAGGAACAGTTCTCCGACGCGTTCAAGGCGATCAATCCGCGCCAGCAGGTGCCCGTCCTTGTCCTCGACGATGGCACGGCGATCGCGGAAGTCCCGGCGATCTGGCGCTTTCTCGAGGAGAGCCATCCCGAGCACCCGCTGCTCGGCAGCGACGCGACCGGCAAGGCGCTCGTGGCCATGTGGGAACGCCGGGTCGAGCTCGACGGCTTCGCCCCGACCATGGAGGGCGTGCGCAATGCGGTGCCGGGTCTCAAGAGCCGCGCGCTCTCCGGTCCGCACGACTACGAGCAGATTCCCGGGCTGGTCGAACGCAGCAAGCGCCGGGTGGCGAATTTCTATGCCGACTTCGACGCCCGACTCGCGAACGTGCCATTCATGGCCGGCGCCGACTTCTCGGCCGCCGACATCACCGGCGTGGTAACCGTCGACTTTGCGACGGCGGCGTTCAAGATGCCGATCCCCGAAGACTCGCGCGCCCTGCGTCGCTGGTACGAGACGGTGGCGGCGCGGCCCAGCGCGAAGGCGTAGAGGTCTGTCGATCCGTCGGGACGGCCATGTGTCCGGCCAGGTTGCCTGGGACGCGGGCCAGACTATCGTCGGCGCCGACGACATCAGGCAAGAAGAAAGTCGGACGGGTGCAGGATATGGGGATCGGCAATGCCGACAAGGGTGACGCCGTCGTTGGCGTCGAACGCGATCCTGGTATTGCCGCCGCCGTCGGCGGTGATCGTCATGTCGGCGAGGGTGTGGAAGCCATAGGCGCGCACGTCGATCCTGTCGTGATCGCTCTGGCGGAAGTCGTTGATGTCGTCGTTGCCGCTGCCGGGCGCGAAGACGAAGGTATCGGCGCCGGTCACCACGCTGCCGGTCGGCGCCGTGGGTGACGCGGCAACACCATTGATGAACGCGGCATCGCCCCACATGTGGTCGGTGCCGGGGCCGCTCACCAGTATGTCATTGCCACCGCGGGCGTTGCCCGACATGGAAAAGGCGTCGCCGTAGAGGTCGTTGACCGGCGCGGCGCCGACGATCAGCGTGTCGTTGCCGCCGCGGGCGTTGCCATCCATGATTCGGGCGTCGCCGTGCAGGGAATTGATGCCGGTGTCGCCGCCGATCAGCAGGTCGTTGCCGCCGCGGGCGTTGTCGTCCATTTGGAAGGCATCGCCCATCAGGGCGTTGACCGGAACAGAGCCGGCGATCGACAGGCCAGGGCCGGCGATCAGCGTGTCATTGCCGCCGCGGGTGTCACCATCCATGACCTGGGCATCGCCATAGAGGACGTTGATCTGACTGGCGCCGCCGATCAGCGTGTCGTTGCCGCCACGGGCGTGGTCGTGCATTGCCTGGGCGTCGCCGAAGAGGTTGTCGGTCGACGCGGTGCCGCCGATCAGCGTGTCGTTGCCGCCGCGCGTGTCGCCGTCCATGGTGCCGGCGTCGCCGACGAGAAACATGAACGCACCAGTGCCCCCGATCAGCAGGTCGTTGCCGCCGTGGGCATGGTCGTGCATCTCCGACGCATCACCATCGAGGGAGATGTCGGCGATCGGGCCGCCGATCCCGGTGCCGCCGATCAGCGTGTCGTCGCCGCCGTGGGCGTGGCCGGACATGGAAAAGGCGTCGCCATAGAGGTTGTTGATCGAACCGTCGCCGCCGATCAGCGTGTCGTTGCCGCCGCGGCTGTGGCCATCCATGGATTGCGCGTCGCCGAAGAGGCTGTTCGTCGAACCATCGCCGCCAAATAGATGGTCGTTGCCGCCACGGGCGTAATCGTGCATGGCGAAGGCATCGCCATAGAGGGCGTTGGTCGCATCGGCGCCGCCGATCAGCGTGTCGTTGCCGCCGCTTGCGTGGTCGAGCACGGCAAAGGCGTCGCCATAAAGAGTGTTGGCGGCATCATCGACGCCGATCAGCGTGTCACTGGTGCCGTGCTGATGGTCGGTGAGAGATCCGATCTGGGTATCCGGGACAGGCTTTGGCATGGATCACCTCCCTCGAGACGACCGTAGCACCCGGCGGACGCGCTGATGTCGGCCAGGGCGGCCGATCACCGCTTGACCACGAGGAGGACAAGCCTGTCCGTCCCATCCGAGAATGAGCGCAACAAAACCGCAGCAGATGCGCCACGCGGTTTCGCGGGCTGCCTCATTCCAGGCGGATGCCGGCATCGGCGATCACCTTCTTCCAGATTTCGGTTTCGCGGGCGATGTGGGCGGCGGCCTCGGCCTGCGTGCTGGCGAGCGTCTCCATGCCCTGCTGGGCGTACGCCGTCCGCACCTTGGGCGCGCCGAGCGCCTTGGTCAGGATCGCGTTCAGCGTCGCGACGATCTCGGGTGATGTCTTCGACGACACCACGACGGCATACCAGTTGGTGGCGGCATAGCCCGGGAAACCCTGCTCGGCGACGGTCGCAATGGCGGGATCGAACGGCGAGCGTTTCGCGCCGGTGACGGCGAGCGCGCGGATGCGGCCCTCGCGCAGGACGCCGGTGGCGGTGGGCGCGCTGGCGATCAGGGACGGCACATGGCCGCCCATCAGGTCGTTCATCGCCGGCCCGCCGCCGCGGAAGGGCACATGGTTCAGCCGCGCGCCGCTCCGCGCCTTCAACAGCTCGCCGGCGAGGTGGCCCGCGGTGCCGACGCCCGCCGTGCCGTAGTCCATGCCCTCCGGCCGCCGGGCGAGTGCCAGATACTCCGCGAGCGTCGTGGCCGGCACGGCGGGATGGACGACCAGCACGTTGGAGAAATCGACCGCCAGGCAGACCGGCGCGATGTCGGCGCGCGGGTCGTAGCCCGCGTCCCTGGTCGCATAGGGAATGACCGCCAGCACGCCGACATTGGCCACCAGCAGCGTGGTGCCGTCGGCCGGCGCGCGCACCATCTCGCGGGTCGCCACCGTGCCGCCGGCGCCGGGCTTGTTGTCGACCAGAACCGACAGGCCGCCGCCCTTGGTCAGCTCCTGCGCCAGGATGCGGGCCACGATGTCGGCGCCGCCACCCGCGGCCGCCCCGACCAGCAGCCGGAGCGGCTTCGACGGGAACGACTGCGCCCGCGCGACACCCGGCAGCAGGCCGGCCGCCGCGGCCGAGCGGATCAACCATCGCCGATGCATGAAGACGTTCCTCCCCTGCCGCCGCGCTTTCGCCGGCCATCATGCCCTTGCGGGCGCGCGCGGTCGAACATCTCCGGCCGCCATGGCGCAGGCGTGCAGGTGCTGCCGGCAGGAGGTCATCCCGGACGGGCCAACCGCGGACCGGAAACCGCGCCGGCGACTACTTGGAAGAAGCGCCCATGTTCTTCTCCCAGGCCTCCTTCGCCGCATCTGCCGCGGCGCGCGCCGTAGCGGCTGTCGCGTCGGCTGCCTTTGTCATCGCCTCCTGGGCATCGACGGCCGCTTTCTTCGTCGCGTCGACGGTGGAGTTGATCGAGGCCTCGGCGGCTTCCTTGGCTTTTCCAGCCGCATCCTTGGTCGCCACGACCGCCTTCCCGGCAGCGGCCTCGGCTTTCAGCATGTAGTCATTCGCAGTGGTCGTGGCGGTCTTGTTGGCCGCCTCGATCTTGTCCTGGGCCCGCCTGGCGGCAAGCGCCGCTTCCGCCGCCAGCCGTTGCGCCGCCTCGGTCGTCTGCCGCGAGGCCTCCTTGGCGGCGGCTTCGGCCGCGTCGACGGCCCGCCCGGCGGCCGCGCTGGCGTCCTGCGCGGCCTGTTGGGCGTCACGCCCGGCCTGCTGCATCGTCGTCTTCGCCGGCTCGGTGGATCCGGGGGCCGGCGTCTGGGCGTGAACAGAGGCGGTGGCGCCGAGCGCCAACACGCCGGCCATCATCAGCGAAGTGATTCGCATGTCTGCCTCGTTTCTGGCGGCTGTCGACCCGCGAGCGCCTCGCGTCGTCCAGGCCTGATCAAGTGAGCTCCGGCACCGATTGCGGACATTCACTTCTACCATGTCTGCCATCCGACACTGTTGATTTGGGTCAAAGCCGTTTCGGCCGTCGCCTGCTTCATATTTCATAGTGGACTGGTTTATCGAGCGACCGCGTTGCCAGCCGATGAAACCTGGACCCGTCCACGAGCGTTGCATGAGTTCAGGTCGCGCCCTCGGCGTTCAAATCGCACCATCTGCGCAATTGACCGGGCATCGCGCCTCACAGGAGCTTTCCATCATGCTGAAACCGATCGCCATTGCGGCCCTTATCGTGACCCTCGGCAGCGTCACTGCCTCTGCACAGACCGCGGCCGCGCCTGGCCAGACCGCCGCGGTCCCCGCCGGCACCAAGGCGGAGACCGTCGAGCAACGCATCACCAGCCTGCACGCGGCGCTCAAGATCACACCGGACGAGGAAACCAAATGGAACGGCGTCGCCCAGGCGATGCGTGAAAATGCGGCCGCTTGGCAAAAAGTGGCGGCCGAAAGAGCCGCCCAGAATCAGCCGGGCATGACGGCAGTGGACGATCTGAAGTCCTATACGAAGTTCGCCCAGGCGCATGTCGACGGGCTGAAGAACCTGACGACGGCCTTCGCAACCCTCTACGATTCGATGCCCGATGCGCAGAAGAAAGTCGCCGACCAGGTGTTCCAGAGCTCCGGTCGCAAGGGCGCGGCGGCGCAGAAGCAATAATGGCATCACGCTCATCACAGGAGGTCGTCATGGCCTGCATCATCGACGCCAAATCGACCCGCGGTCATCCTGCCAGGCTGGCAGCCGGGCTCGCGATCGCCGCCTGTCTTGCGCTCGGGACATTCGCCGCATCGGCGAACGCACAGGGTCAAAATCGCGGTCAGGAAAATCACGACCAGGATAGAAATCGCGGCCAGGACAAAGATCACGACCAGGACAATCGTGGCCGGGATCAACGCGACGGCAACCGCGGAAATGAAGGCTGGGGCGGCAATTATTACAATGCGCCGCCGGTGGTCTACTACCAGACGCCGTCGTACTACGCGCCGCCGCCGGTGGTTTACGGCCCCAGCTTCGGCATCAACATCAATCTCCAGTAATCGCGCGGCCGCTGCGAACGGCGGCGCGCCAAGGCCGGCGCCGAAGGGAACGAACACCATGCAACGGCGTAGCCTGATGGCGACCTGTGCGGCCGCCCTTTGCCTCGGCTGGCTGCGCACGGGGCGCGCGCAGGACGGCCGGCGGCCGTTCACGCGCGAAGAGCTCGACCAGATGCTGGCGCCGATCGCGCTCTATCCCGACGCGCTGCTGTCGCAAACCCTGATGGCGGCGACCTATCCTCTGGAAGTTGTCGAGGCCGCGCGCTGGTCGCGCGCCAATCCCGGACTGAAGGGCGACGCCGCCGTGGCCGCAGTCGCCAACCAGGATTGGGACGTCAGCGTGAAGTCGCTCACCGCCTTCCCGCAGGTGCTGGCGAACATGGATGCGCATCTCGACTGGACGCAGAAGCTCGGCGACGCGATGCTCGGCCAGCAACAGGACGTGGCCGACTCCGTCCAGCGGCTGCGCGCCGAGGCGGCGGCGGCGGGAAACCTCGCGAGCAACAGCCAGCAGACGGTCTCCTATCTGGGATCGGGAGACGACCGGATGATCGAGATCGAACCGGTCAACCCCGCCATGATCTACGTGCCGTACTACAATCCGACGTGGGCGTACGGCAGCTGGCCCTATGCGGCCTACCCGCCCGACTACTATCCGCCGCCGCCGATCTACGGCTATGGCGCGCCGCTGGCGAGCGGCATCATGTTCGGCATCGGGCTCGCCGCTTCCAGCGCGATCTTCGGCGGCTGGAACTGGCGACGCGGCAACAGCTACGTGAACGTCAACGTCGATCGCGCGGTCCATATCGACCGCACGTTCAACGCCGCGACGGTCAACAACGGCCAGTGGCAGCACAATGCCGACCATCGCAAGGGCGTCTCCTACCGCGATCCCGCCGTGGGCCAGCAATACGGCCAGAGCCGGCCGGGCGTCGATCAGCGGCAGCAATATCGCGGCCGCACCGCGAACGCGCCGGCCAACCAGCCGGCACAGGCCACCGCGCGGCCGGCCGTGCCGCAGCAGCCCAACGCGCGGCCGGCTGTGCCGCAACAGACCAACCCCGTGCCGCAGCGCGCCAACACGCCAGCCATTGGGCAGCCAGCCCCCGCTCAGCCGGCCATCGCGCGCCCGACTCCTGTGCAACCGTCGGCCACCCCGCGCCCGGGGGCGCAGCCGCTGCCGCAGGTCCAGACCCGCGCGCCCACGACGACGACTCCAACCGCGCAACGCGGCGCGGCCCTGAGCGGCGTCGATCGCGGCCAGCAGGTCAATCGCGAGGCCGCGCGCGGCCGCGCCCAGCAGACGCGGGCTGCAGCACCCGCAGCCGCCGCTCGCCCGGCCGCGGGCGCCGCCCATCCCGCCGCCGCGGCAGGAGGCCGGCGATGAGCCCGGCGATCCTGCGACGCGGCCTGCTGGCGCTGGCTCTCGCGAGCCTCGCTGTCGCGGCCGGCCTCGCCTGCGAGGCGGCGGCCCAGCAGCCCGCTGCGCAAACGGCGCCAGTGGCCGCTCCGTTGGCCGCTCCCCCGGCCGGCAAGCTGCAGGGCTTTGCCAGCGCCGAGGCGGCGGCGAACGCGCTCACCGAAGCGCTGCGCGGCGGCGACGACACCGCCGTGTCGGCGATGCTGGGCGAGAGCTGGCGCGACTTCGTGCCCGGCAGCCAGGAAGACGAAGACCGGGCGCGCGCCAAGTACCTGACGGGATGGGATGCCAACCACAAGGTCGTCGTCACCGACGACGCGCGGGCCGTGATCGAGGCCGGCACGACCGGCTGGACGATGCCCATTCCGATCGTCAAGGACGGCGCCGAGTGGCGCTTCGACGTCGCGGCCGGCATCAAGGAGATCGAGGCCCGCCGCATCGGCCACAACGAACTCGCGGTGGTCCAGACGCTGCTGGCGATCGTCGACGCAGAGCGCGAATACGCCGCGCTCGATCCGATGAAGGTGGGCGTGCCGCACTATGCCCGCCGCCTGCTGAGCTCGCCCGGCAAGAAGGACGGCCTCTACTGGGAGGCCGCGCCCGGTGCACCCGAGAGTCCG
>JABCYT010000016.1 GCA_013290035.1 Alphaproteobacteria bacterium | reverse complement strand
GCGTTCAGCAGGAAAAACATGACGACGAAAGTCGGCGCCGCCCGCATCAGCCCGATGGCCGACGCCGCCGCGCCGGCCATGACGCCGCCCGCGAGACGGGCCAAGGCCAGCAGCAGGCCGAGCGCCAGGCCGGCGGCGATGGCGATGACGGCGATCTCGAAGTTCACCGCCATGCCGCTCAGGAACAGCGGCAGGAAATCCGACGACAGCCGGTCGAGCAACAGCTTCATGACGATGCCACCGCCTGGCGCCGCTCGAGGAGCAGCCGGAGCCTGCCGCACAGCCAGACCACGATCATCACCACCGCGGTATAGAAGATCAGTAACAGCGTGTAGGTCGTGGCCCGGCCGCTCGAGAACGACGTGATGTCGGTGAGCGCGCTCAAGAGCTCGGGCGCGCCGATGAAGCTTGCGATCGGCGTGCCCTTGGCGGCATTGACCAGGAAGGCCACGATCTGGGTCGCCGAGCGGCTGAGCGCCCGAGCGAAGAGATCCCTTCCGCGGCGCGGCAGCGCCTGCTCGGTGCGCAAGGTCAGCATCGCCTCCGAGATCGCCTGACCGGCATTGCTGCCGTTGGTGAGGCCCAGCGCCGCGATCGAGGCGCCGAGCGCCACCGCATCCGAAAAGGGAAAGAGCGCCCGCGCGATCGCCGCGGCGATGACCAGGGTGAGGACGATCGGCGAGGATTGCAGCGTGACCGTGAGCAGGCGCACCGGCCAGCGCAGCGGGGCGGAACGCGAGCCCAGCGCCCGGCCGAACAGCAGCGCGAAGCCCAGCGTTGCCAAAAGGGCGCCCACGATCAGGATCAGCGAATTGGCGACGCCGTCCTTGAACATCGCCCAGGCGGGCGCTGTCGCCAGCATCGGCAGGGACAGCTCGATGCCCGTCCACGATTCGAACCAGGCCTCGAAGGCCGCCACGCCGCCGGCGAAGGGCGTCGGCTTCAGCTCGGCGTTGAACGGCGGCAGCACGCAGACGTCGTTGGCGGCGCCCGTATCCGTGTTGCACTCCGGCCGCTGCCAGGCGGCCTGCTGCTGCTCGAGGAAGCCCGTGCCGATGCGATGCGCGCGGCCCAGCTCGAGGAACACGCCGTCACGGTGGAAGATCTGGCTGATCAGGTCGAGCGCGCGGGCCAGTTGGGCGCTGCCGTCGCGGGCGACCGCCATGCCCCAGGGCACCTGGGCGAAGCCGAACTTCTGGGCGTAACGTTCCGCGAAGGCGGGATCGGTGAAGGATTCGGCGAAGAAACTGTCGTCCTGTGCAGCCAGCGTACAGGTTCCGTCCTTCAGGCGTTCGGGCAAGACACCCGCCTCGTCGAACAGCATGAGCCGCGCGTCCCGGGCGACCAGCTCGGCGTTCGAACCGTTGCCCACGGTCACGCAGACGGTGCGGCCGGGAATGTCCTGCCAGCCCGATACCGCCAAGGAGCGCGGCCCGACGACGGTCGTCTCGGACTGGTAATAGTGCGGCCGGATGAAGCGCGCCTGGCCATCGCGCTGCGTGTTGTGCCCCATGGTCGCGATGACGAGGTCGACGCGATCCTCGGCCAGCAAGGGGATGCGGGTGGCCGCGTTGACGCGATCGAACTCCACCGCGACGCCGAGCTGGCGGCCGATGGCCTGCCCCACGTCGACCTCGTAGCCCTCGCGATCATCGCCGTCCCGGCTGGAGAACAGTGGGTAATAGTCGCGGACGCCGATCCGGATACGCCCGGTGCACAGGATGCGTATGAGACGGTCGGCCGCGGGCTGGGCGCAGGCGCCGGGCAGCGCGGCGCGCGCCGCCTGCAGCAGTCGCGCCAGGGCGGCGTCGGGCGACTTGTCCTGCTGCGCCTGGAGCGGCCAGACGGCGAGACCCACGACGATCGCCAGGACGCCGGCCGCTGCCGCTCGGCAGAACGCCGTCATCCGCCGATCTCGATGACGTGCACCTCGCCGAAGGCATAGGGGCCGTAGCGATGGATCGACCGTCCTTCCTCGACAGAGCGCACGCCCGCTGACATGCGATCAAGCTTGCCGTCGGGAATATTGACGAGGGTCGTGAGCACGATGCGAAACGCCAAGCCCAGCCGCTCGACGATCTTGCGCGAGCGCTCGACGCCGACGAACGCATTGTGCGTGATGAACACCCGGCCACCGGGCGCCAGATGCCGGGGAAGCCCCTCGAGGAACGGATCGAGCAGGCGACGTCCGTCGAGTCCGCCGGCGCTCCAGGTCGGCAAGCGGCCTGGAATGGCGCCGTCCCCCATCGGGAAGTGCGGCAGGTTGGCCACGATCAGGTCGAAGCGACGATCGCCGACCGGCGACCACATGTCGCCGTGATGGAACTCCGCCGCCTCGCCGTGACCGAGTTCCTCCAGCAACAGCATGCCCGACGCGATCGCGTCCTCCTCGATGTCGATGCCACACAGGGAGCTGGCACCCAGCGCGCCCAGCGCCGCGAGCACGACGCCGCTGCCCGAGCCGATTTCGAGCACCTTGGCGCCCCGCACGCAGCCGGCGTTGGCCTGCAGGACCTGGATCAGCGCTGCCGTGTATTCGCTCGGCCGTAGGGCTGCGATCGCGACCGCGGCACGTTGGTCCGACGCCGATTTGGGCTTCGACAACTCCACACCCCCAAACCGCGCCCCACGCGCGGCGATGACCGTCATGCCGTGACGAGCCGCCTGATCAGCATCGAGGAAACCGGATCGTCCGGAAACTCGGCCAATATCTCCCGGTAGCGGCGCTGTGCCAGCACGTGGTCTTCCTTGATCAAGGCCTCATAGGCCAGCTGCGTCATCTTACACAATTTGACCGTTGCCGGGTCGGGTTCGAGGCCCGGGTCGTCGGCGCCGAACACGCCCAAAAGCTCGTAGATCGGAATTTTCGAACGCCGTCCCTTGACGACGACGTCGTCGATCGGCCGCACGCAGAGCCGCTCCCCCGCTTCCTTGAAGACGCTGTGGCTGATGCAGATGCGGGTGCCGAATTCCTTGTTGATGCCTTCGAGCCGCGACGCCACGTTCACGCCGTCGCCCAATACGGTGTAGCTCATCCGCTCCTTGGAGCCGATGTTGCCGACCAGCACCGCATCGCTGTGGATGCCGATGCGGATCCTGAACGGCTTCAGGCCTTCCGCCTGCCAGCGCTCGTTCAGCGCCTCGACGCCGCGCTGGATGCGCAGCGCCGCCACGCAGGCGCGCCAGGCGTGATCCTCCAGCAGTGCCGGCGCACCCCAGAACGCCATCACGCCATCGCCGATGAACTTGTCGATCGTGCCCAGCTCCTGGTTGACGGTCTTGGTGACCAGCTCGAGATAGGCCGACACCCGAAGCAGAAGCTCCTGCGAGGGGACCTGCTCGGAGAGAGTCGAGAAGGCTTCGAGGTCGGAGAAGAAGATGGTGAGGAAGCGGCTGTGGCCGCCGAGCTCCAGCTTCTGCTCCGACTCGAGGAGCTGGGTGACCAGGCCGACCGGCACGAAGGCCGAGAACGACTTCACGGCGACGTCCAGGGTGTCGATCGCCTTCGACAGCACGAAGATCTCGCGGATCGGCGAGCTGACGGACGGCACTTGCTCGCTGCCGAGCTGCTGGATCCTGCCGACCTTGAAGGCGAGCTTTTCGAGCGGCGCGGAGATGACGCTGCTCAGGAAATAGATGATCAGGATCTGCAGGGCGACCGCGAGCAGCCCGAAGACGACCATGCGTTCGTTGTTGGCCTGGAAGGGGCCGGTGAAATCCGACAGCGGCGTGATGGTGAAGAGCTGCCATTTCTTGCCGAATTCGTCGGCCAAGGCCGAAATACTCGCGACATACTCATGGCCGTCGTGGCGGAAGGAGAACATGCCCTCGCTTGCGCGGGGCCGCGCACCGAAGGCAATGGCGGCCAGCGGGTTGTCGAGTGACGTGATGTGGCGCAGCTCGAGCTTTCCATCGTTTCTGTCGTAGGTTTGCGAAAGGTCGGACGCTGCGATCACCCTGCCCTCATGATCGAGGATGTAGCTCAGCGTTCCCGGGCTGACCTTGCGCTCGCCGAGATATGCGCCGAGATCGTTCAGCGTGATGTCGGCCGCCGCGACCCCCAGCAGCTTGCCGTCGGCGTAGAACGGCGCGGCGACGGTGAAACCGATCAATCCCTGCGCGGCGAAGATGTCGGGATCGGAGATCATGATCGTGCCGGCCTCTACGGCGCTGCGGTACCAAAGCCGGGGGCGCGGATCGTAGGTCGTGGGCTGCTCGGTGCTGCCGAGTTCCTTCTGCTTGGCATCGAGAAAGACATAATGATCGAGGGTCGGCGATCCCGCTTTCGGCACGACCCAGCGATAGGCGTACCGGGCGCCCTCCGGCGGCGGCTTGTCCTGGATTGTCGAGGTCGGGTCGACGCGCCGCGTCTGGCGGAAGGAACCGTCGCGGAGGCCGACATAGACGCTGACGATCTTCGGACTATGAATCAGGATGCTGTAGAAGTAGGCGAGGCAGCGGTTGTCGGCGTAGAAGTCGGGATACTGATCGCCGATTGCGGCCGCACTCCGGATCAGGGATTTCAGCGGATTGAAATCGTCTTCGATATTCTCGAGCGCATCGATGCGGAAGCGCTCGATCAGTTGCTTGGCGTCGGTGCGGGCGATCGAGTCGTTCGAAAAATAGTTGACCGCGATGATCGTGAAAAAAACCGGGATGGTCAGAAATGCGAACGCCGTCAGGATGCTAGGCTTGAGCCGCAGATTGTACCTGAAGAGCACGGACCATCCTCGAAGGGCACCAATCACTCTATATCACAGGCGATTCGGCGTCCACGCAACCAGCCGGACAGGTCGGGCGGCACGCTAAAGCGGCGGCCGTTTCAGGTGCCAGTCGGTGGCCTGCTGGTAGGCATGGCCGGCCGCAAGGATGTCCGCCTCGTCGAAGGCGTGGCCAACGATCTGGAAGCCGACCGGAACCCCGTCGGATGTGACGCCGCCCGGCAAGGTGAGCGTGGGATGGCCGCTCATGTCGAAGGGCGCGGTATAGCGCAGCCGCGCCGCCGTGGTCTGCGGCGTGCGGCCCGCCGCCTTCATGCCCGCCAGCGAGGGCGTGGCCGCCCCCATCACCGGCATCAGGAGCAGGTCGAGCGGGGCCAGCAGCCGTTCGATCTCGCCTTTCACCCGGGCCCGCACAAGCTGCAGCTTGCCAAGCTCGAGGCCGGACAGGCCGCGACCGAGATCGATCAGGGCGGCCAGGTCCGGACCATAGTCGTCGCGCCGCGAGGGAAAGGTCGCCTCATGCGCCAGCGCCGCCTCGAGGCCGCAGAGAGGTATCCATTTCAGCGTCGCCTCGTCGAGCTCGGGCAGCTCGACCTCGACCGGGATCGCGCCCGCGTCCTTGAGCGTCGTGGCGGCGCCGTCGAGGGCGCGCCGCGAATCGGCATCCATGCCCAAAAGGTTTGTCGGCACGCCGAGCTTCCGGCCCTTCACGCCGGCGCCGATCGATCCGGCATAGTCGGGCACCGGACGCGGCGCGGCGGTCGGGTCGTCAGGATCGGCGCCGGCGATCACGCCCAGGATCAGCGCTGCATCGAGGGCGCTGCGGCACATCGGTCCGACATGGTCGAGCGATTCGGCGAGTGGAAAGACGCCGGCACGGCTCACCCGGCCCCAGGTCGGCTTCAGCCCCGACAGGCCGTTCATGGTCGAGGGAAAGCGGATCGAACCGCCGGTATCCGACCCCAGCGAGGCGAAGCAGAGACCGGACGCCGTGGCTACGCCCGAGCCTGACGACGACACGCCGGTCCAGTAGGCCGCGTTCCAGGGATTTACTGGCGGCTCGATCGTCGGATGATGCAGGCCATAGGCGCCCTCGGTCATCTGCAGCTTGCCCAGGATCACTGCGCCGGCCTGCCGAAGCCGCGCTACGACGGTCGCGTCCTTGGCCGGCAGGTGCTTGCGGTGAATCGCCATGCCGGCGGCCGTCGGCACGCCTGCAGTGTTGCAGAGATCCTTTACCGCGATCGGTACGCCATGCAGCGCACCGCGCGACTTGCCCGACGCCGTCTCGGCGTCGAGGCGTGCCGCATCCTGCAGCGCGCGCTCGGGCGTCACCGTGGCATAGCTTCTGAGCGTGGGATCGAGCTTCTCGATGCGATCGAGGATCGCCTGGGTTGCCTCGACCGACGACAGCTTGCGCGCCTTCAGGCGCCGCGCGACCTCGTCGAGCGACAGGTAATGCAGATCGGTTGCCGCCATTGGTCACTCTCCCCGACTGTCATCGCGGCCGGACTAGCCTCCGCCCCTGGCAGGGTAAAGTGTCTTGTGCGCTGAGGCGCGCACAAACCAATAGACAAATAAAGGAGGCTTTGCCGACGATGCCGCCGGCGTCATCAGGAGCGATGAACGCGACCGCCACGCGGTCGGCGTCCATCCCCTCCCGGATCCCGGCCCGCCGCTTCAAGCGGCGGGCGTCAAGGGGCTAGTCGGCCGCCTTGAGGTTGACCGCGGCCGAACGGCCGCGCTCGGTGGCGATCTCGTAGCTGATCTTTTGGCCCTCGTTGAGGCCGTTCATGCCCGAGCGCTCGACCGCGCTGATGTGCACGAATACGTCCTTGCCGCCGTCGCTCGGCTGGATGAAGCCGAAGCCCTTGGTGGCGTTGAACCACTTCACCGTACCTGTCGCCATCTCTCTCTCCTTGGCAGTTAGTCTAGCAAACGCACATACACACACGCGCGGCCCGCGCGTTTTCGTTGCAACGGTCCGCGACAACTCGAAGAATTTGGAAATTAGCTCGTGGGGGTAGTCCGTAGCCGCTGTGGGCTGGGCCGCCAAGGCATGGCCAAGTTCGTAAGTCGTAGGGCCGCATATGGGGATCTAACGCCGTTTAGTCAAGTTGGTTGCCCACCGGTCGCCAACGCCGGGATAGTTACATCGTGGCACCAATTTTCCAGGGCTCGAATTCGTCATCGCCAATGCCCAACGCCTCGGATTTCGTCTTGTGGCCGGATGCTGTACGCAAAATAAGGTCGAAAATACGTCGACCGTTATCCTGGATGGTCTCCTCGCCGTCGACGATGGTCCCGCAGTTGATGTCCATGTCGTCAGTCATGCGCCGATAGAGGGAGCTATTCGTCGCAAGCTTGAGTGATGGGGTGGGCTTGCAGCCGAAAACGCTGCCGCGGCCGGTGGTGAAGCACAGCACGTTGGCGCCGCCGGCCACCTGGCCAGTGGCCGAGACCGGGTCGTAGCCCGGCGAGTCCATGTAGACGAAGCCTTTTGCGGTGATCAGTTCTGCATATTTGTAGACGTCGACCAGGTTGGTGGTGCCGCCCTTCGCAACTGCACCCAAGGACTTTTCCAGGATGGTCGTGAGACCGCCCGCCTTGTTGCCGGGGGACGGATTGTTGTTCATCTCCCCGCCGGTCCGGGCGCAATGCTCTTCCCACCAGCGGATGCGCTCGACGATCTTCTCGCCGACCTCGCGCGTGACGGCACGCCGCGTCAGCAGATGCTCGGCGCCATAGATCTCCGGCGTCTCCGACAGCACCGCGGTGCCGCCGTTCTGCACCAGCAGATCGACCGCCGCGCCCAGCGCCGGATTGGCCGAGATGCCCGAATAGCCGTCCGAACCGCCGCACTGCAGCGCCAGGATCAACTCGCTGGCCGGGATCGGCTCGCGCGTCACGTTGTTGGCCTCGGGCAGCAGCTCCTTCAGGAAGCCCACGGCGCGCAGCACGGTCTTGGAAACGCCGCCCTCGTCCTGGATCGCCATGGGGATGAGCTTGGGCCCTTCCTTGAGGCCCTCGGCATTCATCAGGCCGGAGATCTGGTTGGTCTCGCAGCCGAGCCCCAGCACCACGACCGCCGCCATGTTGGGATGCCGTGTGTAGCCCGCCAGGGTCCGGCGCAGCACGTCCATCTCGAGGCCCGACGCGGCCATGCCGCAGCCGCCGCCATGGGTCAGCGGCACCACGCCGTCGATGTTGGGGAATTGCGCGAGCAGCGGCTCGATCCTGGAGGCGATCATGCGGCTGGTGGCGGCCGAACAGTTCACCGTGGTGACGATGCCGATGTAGTTGCGCGTGGCGGCGCGGCCGTCGGCGCGGCGATAGCCCTGGAAGGTGGCCGGCGGGGTGATGTACTCGGTCGGATGCGCATCGGCGCAGAAGGCGTAGTCGCGCTCGAAGTCGCCCATCACGCAGTTGTGCGTATGGATGTGCTCGCCCGCCCCCAGGTCATCGGTGGCAAAGCCGATGATCTGGTTGTACTTGCGCAGCGGCTCGCCCTTCTTCACCGCCCTGATGAGGATCTTGTGACCCGGCGGCACGCGCGTCGCCGCCGCGACCTCGCCTTCGACCGCGGTGCCGGGAAGAATGTCCATGCGCGCCACGACGACGTTGTCGGCGGGATGCAGCCGGATGGTGAGAGGTGCAGTCATGGCGTCCTCGCGTTCAGAAATTCAGGCAGCGCGACGGCTGCGAATGCCATCGATGGCGGCGCCGAGCTTGCGTACGTCGCTCTCGCCGAGCGACGCCAGCGGCGCGCGCATGCGGCTCCAGGCGATCGGATCATTGCGCCGAAGACCGACCAGTGCCTTGACGGCAGCGGTCACCGCATAGGGCAGCACCAGCTCGACCATGGCGTTGACCCTGGGCTCCTCGATGCCGTCGATCAAGGGCAGCATGAGGTCGGGTGCGATGTTCGCGAGGCCGCTGATGGCGCCCGAAGCACCGAGGTTCATGGCGCGCGCCAGCAGGCGCTCATCACCGATCAGGATATGCAGATCGCCCTGCTGATGCAGCAACGCCTGGGCATTGTGCCAGTCGCCCGACGAGTCCTTCACGCCAGCGACCTGCCGGGGAAAGGCTTTCTTGAGCCGGTCGACGAGCGCCAGCGACAGGCCGACCGCCGTCACCTGGGGAATGTGATAGAGAATGACATTGCCCGCCTTGGGACCCAGTCCTGTGAGCACCGCCGCGATCCAGTCGAACAATCCCTCGTCGCCGGCGCCCTTGAAGTAGAAGGGCGGCGCCAGCAGGAAACTCGGGCAGCCCAGCATCAGCCCGGCACGGCCCTGGGCGATCGCATCCTCGACCGCGCTGGCGGCGATGCCGACCACGAGCTGCGTGCGCGGATCGATGCCGGCGCCGACCAGGGCGCCCAGCGCGCGCTGACGGTCGTTCTGCCCCAGCGAGGCGCCCTCGCCCGTGGTCCCGAACACGGTAACGCTGGTGCAGCCGTCGGCCAGAGACTGGCGGGCGTGCGCCACCAGGCGCGGCAGGTCGATCGACCTGTCCTCGGCGAAGGGCGTGGCGAGAGCGACGGAAAGACCGAAGCGATTGGCGCGGAGCGGCAAGTGCGTTTCCCTTGAGATTGCTGGCGCGCACGATAGCAAAAGAAAGCGGGGCGCCGAAGCGCCCCGCTCTTGTTCAGGTCCCAACTCGACTAGTCGTGATCCCAGTGGCCCGCATCGTGATGCCAGCCGCCGTGCGGGCCCTCGACCCAATGGTCGGCGACCCAGTGATGGCCGTGGCGAGCCTCAATCCAATGGCCGGGCGCCCACACATGGCGCTCGTTCTCCCAACGCCAGTAGCCCGGCGCCCACACGTAGCCGACTCGCGGCGCCGGTACGGCCTCGTAAATCGGCGCCGGTGGCGGCGTGCCGATGTTGATACTGACGCCCAGCTGGGCTGCTGCCGGCGTCACGGCCGCCGGCGCGAAAATCGCGGCGACGGCAAGCAGAGTAATAGCCGTGCGCTTCATCATAACGTCCTCCTTCGCGCGGTCATCCGCGCCTGTTGGAAATACGCCGTCAGCCGCCGCCCCGTGCCCCCGCCGATCATGGAATTCGCGCACCGATTCAGCCGACGTTTCGCCATCGTCCTGATACAATTCTTTACAGGCGAAAACGGGCCCGTTTGCACGGGCCCGCCTTCGTCCGACCTAAGTGCTGTTAGCGACGATTGTCGTAGCGATCGTACGCATTCGGGATGCCGTCATGATCCCGGTCGCCGTACGGTCCGCCCTCGCTATGGCGCTCGTAGCGATCAGGGATGCCGTTACCGTCACGGTCCCAGCGGCTCGGGACGTAACGCCACTGCTCGCGGCCGCCGACGACGATGCGCTCCCAGGTATCGGGGATGTAGCGGTAGCCCGCCCGCGCCGCTTCCCAATGGCCCGGCCTCCAGACGTAGCGGTCGTTGATCAGGCGATAGTGCCCGGGCGCCCAGACATAGCCGGCACGCGGCGCCGGCACCGCCTCATAGACAGGCGCCGGTGGCGGCGAGCCGAAGATGACGTTCACCTGCGCGGCGGCAGGCGTAACGGGCGCCATGACCACCGTCGCGGTGGAGAAGACTGCGGCAGCGGCAAGGGACGTGATCGCAATATGCTTCAACATGACTTGCCTCCATTGATGCGCGGCCGAAATGGCCCGCGCCTGATGGCAACTACGCAGATCACCCCTTGTGCGTTTCATCCTGAGTGGAGGAATTCCGGTGCTTTTTTTGCCGCTTTTCGGTCATCTGAAGGTTCCGCCGATCGGCAAATAATTACGCCGCCGGCCAAGGCGAGCGCCACAACGGCACAGAATGCCGCCGTCAAAGCCAGGATGGTGGCGCCGCCCCCGGTCTGCTAGAAGCGCCGGCTTCCGAGGCGGAGACAGGGAAAATGGACACGCTTACCTATTGGAACGGCACGTGGCACGAGGGCAACCCGGCGATCCTGGGCCCGCGCGATCACGCCTTCTGGCTGGGCTCGATCGTATTCGACGGCGGCCGTGCCTTCGAGGGCTGCGGGCCGGATCTCGACCTCCATGCCGAAAGGGTGGTGCGCTCGGCGCGCTCGCTGGGGCTCAACCCGACCAAGACGCCGCAGCAAATCCTCGAGCTGATGCACGAGGCGATCCGCCGCTTCGGGCCCAAGGCCGAGCTCTATGTGCGACCGATGTTCTGGGCGATGAAAGGCGGCGCGGGACCGATCTCGGTCGACGGCGATTCCTGCCAGTTCCTGCTTTGCGTCTACCATTCGCCGATGCGCGCCGGCACGCCGACCACGCTCGGCCTGTGCCGCACCATCCGCAGGCCGACGCCCGAGAGCGCGCCGACCGACGCCAAGGCGAGCTGCCTCTATCCCAATTCGTCGCGCGGCGCGGCCGAGATGCAGCAACGCGGCTTCCAGAACGGCATCGTGCTCGACGCGCTGGGCAACGTGGCCGAGACCTGCAGCTCCAATATCTTCCTCGCGAAGAGCGGCGTCGTCAGCACGCCGGTGCCCAACGGCACGTTCCTGGCCGGCATCACGCGCAACCGCACGGTCAAGCTCTTGCGCAACGCCGGCGTCACGGTCGAGGAACGCACCGTGACGCTAGCCGACCTCGACGACGCCGACGAGCTCTTCACCACCGGCAATGCCGGCAAGGTGCAGCCGGTCAGCCGCTACGAAAGGCGCGACCTGCAGCCCGGCCCGATCGCGCGTCAGGCGCACGAGCTCTATATGGCGTATGCGCGCACGCAGCGGGTGATCTGACGACAGCCCGCGGGAGGGCCAGGAGGCGGCATGCTGCTGATCGGGGTCAACCGCTCGCCCTATACGCGCCGCGTCGCCATCACGCTCCAGGCCTACGGCGTGCCCTACGAGCAGCAGGCGCTTTCCGGCTTCGGCAATCGCGCCGAGGTGCGGGCGCAGAACCCCCTCGGCCGCATCCCGGCCCTGGTGCTCGACGACGGCGAGGTGCTTTTGGACAGCGGCGCCATCATCGACCATCTCGACGAGGCCTATGGCCGCGATCGTGCGCTCACGCCGGCAGCGGGCGCCGACCGGCGCGCCGTGCTGAAGGTCGCGGCGCTCATGATGGGCGCCTGCGACAAGGGCCTGCACGCCGCTTACGAACGCAACCACCATCCGCCGGAGAAGGTGCACCAGCCCTGGATCGACGACTGCATGGTGCAGATGACGACGGCGCTGGCGGCCGTCGAGGCGATGGCCGATCCGGCCCGACCCTATTTGCTGCTGGGGCGCCTGACCCAGGCGGACGTGACCGCCTTCATCGCCGAGCGGCTCGCCCGCGGCCTTGGCGTCGACACGGAAACCCGGATGCCGCGCTTGCGCGCACTCGCCAAAAAGCGCGCAGAGGAGCCTGCCTTCCGCTTGACCGAGCCCACGCCTTAGCTGCTATTTCCACTCCGCCGGCTCTACGGTGATGCCCTCGAGGAACATGGCCTAGTTTTTCCTACCCATTATTCCGACAGGCCGGCCTTGCGCAGGCCTTCGACCAGTCGCTCGCGATCCTGCGGCCGGCGCAGAAGCAGGCGCTCCTTGACCGTTGAAACCGTCGCGCCGGGCTCGATCTGACGCAGGCGAGCGACGTATTTCGCCGCGTCCTCGGATCGGCCGAGGTTGGCAGCGCCCGCGGCCGCCGACCATGTCGCCGCCGCGAAAAAAGGATTCTGCCGAACCGACTTTTCCGACCAGGCCAACGCCTCGTCGTCCCGGCCGGCGATGAAGTGAGCCATCGCCATCGCGGCCTGCATCACGAATATGAGCGAATCGACCGGGCTCAAGCGCATGGCCCGCTGAAGATAATCGATCGCCGTCTCGGGTTCGCCCAGCCAGACCCTCACATAGCCGCTGTGGGCCAATACCATCCCGAAGTTCGGCGTGAGCGCCAGGGCCCGATCGATCAGGGCGACGCCTGCATCAAGATCGCCCAGAACGGAGGCGATCGCAAAGCCGCTCAAGCTCAGGGTAACGGCATCGTCTCGGCCAACCTCCACCGCCCGCGCGGCCAAACGCGCCGTTTCTGCCCTGTCCTGCGCGGGGTCAGTCATCCAGCGATTCGCCCTGCGTACGATGTAGCAGCTCACGGCCAAGCCGTACGGCGCGCTGTAGCCCGGATCCAGCTCGATGGCCTGATAGGCCAGGCGAAGCGCCTCGTCGGCACCGGCCTTGCTCCATTTATTGAGGCTGGCGAGCCCGCGCATGAGGCACAGGTGGGCGTCGGGATTGTCGGTCGGCCGGCGCCGCGCGCGCTCGGTCTCGGCCCGCCTCACCTCGGGCTCGATCGCGCCCACGACCTTGGCCGTCACCTGATCCTGCAGATCGAACATGTCCTCGATCCCGCCTTCGAAGCGTTCGGCCCAGATATGCGCCGCCGTCGCGGTATCGATGAGCTGGGCGGTGATGCGGATGCGCGATCCCGCCTTGCGCACGCTGCCTTCCAGCAGGTAGCGCACGCCGAGCTCGCGGCCGACCTGCTTCATGTCGACGGCGCGGCCCTTATAGGTGAAGGTCGAATTGCGGGCGATGACGAAGAGATGCCGGTAGCGGGACAATCCCGTGATGATGTCCTCGACCATCCCGTCGGCAAAGAATTCCTACTCGGGATCCGCGCTCATGTTCTGGAACGGCAGAACCGCGATCGACGGCATGTCGGGAACGGCAAGATCCGCCGGCGTCGCCGGCTTCGCGCCGGGCGAGGGAGTCGCTTGGGCCTCCGCTCCGCCCAGCCGGACGCGATAGACCCGGACCGGGCGGGCGATGTTCTTGAGCTGCTGCCCGCCCTCGTCGACGAAGCCGACATCGAGACGACCTTCGACGTCCTCCTGCACGCGCGCCGACACGCAGATGCCGCCGGGAGCGGCAAGGCTCTCGAGGCGGGCCGCAACGTTCACGCCGTCGCCCAAGATGTCGTCGCCCTCAATGATGATGTCGCCAACATGGACGCCGATGCGGAATTCGATGCGCTGGTCCGGCGCGACGTCGGCGTTGCGCGCAGCCATCCCACGCTGCACCTCGACGGCACAGCGGACGGCATCGACGACGCTGGCGAACTCAGCCAGTAGCCCGTCGCCCGTCGTCTTCACCAGGCGCCCACGATGCTCGGCGAGCTTGAGATCGAACAGGGCGGCGCGATGGGCCTTCAATCGCCCGATCGTGCCTTCCTCGTCGACGCCGACCAGCCGGCTGTAGCCCGCAACATCGGCCGCCAACACGGCCGAAAGCCTCCTGTCCAGACGCTTGCTAGCCAAGAATATCTCCGGGTAGGCGGGCTGACGGCCCTACATGTACCCCAGAAATGTTCGCCGCGTCGCCTCTCGAACCGAGGTTGAGGCGGTCATGATGACAGTGGCGTCACGCGCGTGCCGGCACTCGGGATGTCGTGGGGTAAACGCGGTCATCGCCCGAGCGCTGCCTCTTCCGCCCGGATGCGGAGCCACAGGACGGCGGCGTTGAGGACCGAGAAGGCGATGCCGTACCAGACCAGCCCGAAAACCAGCGGCAGCACCAGAATTTCGGCGGCGACGACGCAGTAGTTGGGATGCGACACGAAGCGATAGGGTCCCCTCGCCACCAGCGGCGCGCCGGGCAGCACCATGATGCGGGTCGTCCAGCGCGGCCCGAGCGTGGCGATCACCCAGACGCGCAGCGCCTGCAGGACCACGAACACGGCGAGCCAGATCAAGTTCACATCCGTGTCAGGTGCACGCCAGACGACGAGATACCAAAGCCCCGCCAACCACGCGGCATGCAGGCCGACGATCAGCGGATAGTGGCCCGCCGCCACCTCGCGGGCGCCCTGGGCGCGCAGCCGATCGGTGTTGCGCTTGGCCAGGACAAGCTCGCCGAGACGCTGCAGCGTCACCAGGCCGAGGATCACCGCCGCCAGCGTCATGCAGCCTTGGCCAGCGAAAGGCAGCTGCAGGTGAAGCCCGGTCCTAGCGCGGTCAGCACCGTGCGGCGCGGCAGACCCTGCTTGACCAGCCGCTCGAGCACGAACAACACGGTCGGCGCCGACATGTTGCCGTACTCCTCGAGCACGGCGCGCTCGTGATCGAGCGTGCCCTGGTCGAGACGAAGCGTGGTCTCCAACGCCGTGATCACCTTGGCGCCGCCGGGATGGCAGGCGAAGCGATCGACGGAACTGCGTGCCACGCCGATGCGCGCCAGGATGCCGTCGACCGCCGATCCGACATGCTCTTCGGCGAACGGCGGAATCGAGCGGTCGAAGATGACGCCGAGCCCGCTCGGGTCGACCTTCCAGCCCATGATGTCGAGACTGTCGGGCCACAGATGCTCGCCCGCGCCCTCGATGCGCGCCAGGCCGCTCTCGCCGCTCTGCACGACGCAGGCTGCCGCGCCGTCGCCGAACAAGGCGGTCGCCACCATGTTGGCGGCGGAAAGCTGGTCCATGCGGAAGGCCGCGGTGCAGATCTCGATCGTCACCAGAAGCACCGTCGAGCCTGGCCGGGCGCGCGCCAGGCGGCTGGCGATGGCGAGCCCCGACACGCCGCCGGCGCAGCCCAGGCCGAACACCGGTACGCGCTCGACG
>JABCYT010000015.1 GCA_013290035.1 Alphaproteobacteria bacterium | reverse complement strand
AAGCGGGTGGGGATCTTCACCACGTAATCGCACAGCGACTGCACATCGCGCGACAGGCCTTCGCGCTCGGCCCCCAGGATGTAGGCCGCCTGGCGCGGATGACGGAAGCTCGGCAGCTCGATCGCCTGGTCGGTGATCTCCACGCCGACCAGCCGGCAGCCCTGCGGCAGGCGGAAGGCTTCGAGGTCGGCGAAATTGTAGGTCGGGACCGAGCGCGGGGTGTCGGAAGTGTCGCTCAAAAACCCCTCCCGCCTGTTGTACTGGGCCTTGAGCGTGAACACGAAGGCGGCGCCGAAAGCATGGGCGGTACGAAACAAGGTGCCAACGTTCATGGCCTTGCTGACGCCTTCCACTCCGACGCCGAAATAGCCTTTCATGGCCCCTTTCATGGAGGTGGGATTTGTTGCACTAATCCCCCGGGTAGCCCCCTGCCCGCCGTGAAACAAGGCCAGAATGACCGTTTCTTCGTCGTTGGATAACGTTCGCGCCCAGTACGAGGCGCTGCCCTATCCGCCGCGGGACCCGCGCGACGAAGCCATCCGCCTGATCACCGGCACACCGAGCCACCTTCTCGAGGTCAACCACTACCTCTTCTCCGGCCGGCTGAATTTCGCGCGCCCGTTCCGCGCCCTGGTGGCGGGCGGCGGCACGGGCGATGCCTGCATCATGATCGCCCAGCAGCTGGTCGACCGGCGCTGCCCGGGCGAGGTCGTCTATCTCGACCTCTCGGCCGCCTCGCGCCAGATCTGCGAGGGCCGCGCCAAGGCGCGCGGGCTGCGCAACATCCAGTTCCTGACCGGCTCGCTGCTCGATCTGCCGACGATGCCGATCGGCCAGTTCGACTACATCGACTGCACCGGCGTGCTGCATCACCTGCCCGATCCGGCCGCCGGCCTGCGCGCACTGGCGAGCGTCCTGCAGCCCGAGGGCGGCATGGGCGTCATGCTCTACGGCGAATATGGCCGCAGCGGCGTCTATCCCTTGCAGGAGCTGCTGCGCACCCTGGCGCCGCTGTCGATGGCGCTGGAAGACCGGCTGGCGATGGCCAAGCGGCTGATCCGCTTCCTGCCGACCACCAACCTGTTCCGCCGCAATCCCTACCTCAACGACCACGTCACCGGCGGCGATGCCGGGCTCTACGACCTGCTGCTGCACAGCTGCGACCGCGCCTTCACCGTGCCCGAGATCGGCAAGATGGCGGCCGAGTCGGGCCTGCGGGTCGTGGCCTTCCTCGAGCCGGTGCGCTACGAGCCCGCTACCTACATGAGCGATCCGATCATCGCCCGCCAGGCGAGCTCGCTGCCGCTGCTCGAGCGCGCGGCCTTCGCCGAGCGGCTGGCCGGCAATCTGCGCACCCATATCTTCTACGCCACGCAGGCGGGCTTCGATACGGTGGCGCGGCCGGAGGACACCTCGGCCATTCCGGTGCTGCGCGAGATGGATGCGCAGAAGCTCGCCGCCGGCCTGCAGCCCGGCGCGCCGCTGATCGCCAATCTCGACGGCTTCCCGTGGCGCGCCCAGCTGCCGGCGCTGGCGCCGCGCATCATCGCCCAGATCGACGGCCGCAAGACGGTGGCGGAGATCTACACCTCGCTGGGCGCCCAGGGCGGCCTGCCGCAGTGGGAGGATTTTTATGCGCAGTTCGAGGATCTCTACGTCAAGCTGAACGGCGTCAATCACCTGCTGCTGCGCTTCAGGACATAGACACCTTATCGGCGTGCCTAGGACACCGCGGTTGCGCTGCCGAACTCGATACCTTGGTCCTGAAATGCGTGCATCAGGCGATGCATGACCTCGCGCTGGATGACTTCCGGATTGCCCGGCTCGGCGGCGAACCTGAATTGGATGACCAGCGCATTGTCGGTTATTCCCACGACACCCTGCGTCTTGAGCGGTTCGAGGATCTTGCGGCCATAGTCCGGGTCGCGCCGCAGTTCGCTGTCGATGCCCTCCACGGCCGAGCGCACCTTGTCGATGTCCGCGTCGCGGGGAAAGCTGAAATCGTATTTTACGATCGCCCAGTCGCGACTGAAGTTCGCTATCTTGCCGAGATCGCCGAAAGGGATCGTATGGAGCTGGCCGCTCGGATGGCGGAGCCTGATCGAGCGCAAGGTGAAGCCTTCGACGATACCTCTGGTCTGGCCGCATTCGATGTATTCGCCAACGCGGAACGCATCGTCGGTCAGGTAGAAGATGCCCGACACAATATCCTTCACAAGGGCCTGGCTGCCGAAGGAGACGGCGAGACCGAGAATGGAGGCGCCGGCCAGCAGCGGCGTGATGTTGACGCCGAGGTCCGCCAGCACGATCAGCACGGCGACCAGCGCGATCACGATGCCCAGCGCGGCGCGCAGCAGCGGCACGAGAGTGGAGAGGCGCGAGGCATGCGGGGATAGCGCCGGGCTGCTGCCTCTCGCCTTGGACGCCATGCCGGCTTTGGGCACAACGTACGGGTCGGTGACGAACTTGAGCAACTCCCAGATGACGAAGCCCACGAATAGAGTCGCGCCCGCGGTGCGCATTTCGAGACTGAGGGCATTCCACTGGCTTGCATCGACCAGGCCGAGCACGTTGACGGCCCAGGCATTCGCCAATGCGACGCCGACGCCGATCAGAACGGCGACACGCAGGCAGCGGGCAAGGACGTCCGGAAGCTTGGCCGCGTCGCTTGCAGGCGTCCGTCCGGGCAGCGCCGAATCGACGCGCTGCAGCAGCGCTCCGAGCAAGGTCTCGAAGATCAAAAGGCCGACGATCAAACCGATGGTCAGACGCAGTGCGGCTCCGACGTCCGCCAGCTCCGAGACGGCGCCATAGATCAGGGCCGCTCCCATGAGGAGGAAAAATGGTGCGGCAACGGCGATCCAATGATCGCCAATGAAGCGGTACACGCGTGGCGCGCCGGTGAGGCCGTTGCACCAGTGCCGTACGGCATTCTCGGACTGAACCACGAACCACAGAAATACCACGACGACGAGCGGCGCCATGATCACCCGGGCCGTCGAGACCGCGTCGGGCGGCGAGTGGATTGCCGCCGCCACGCCGGTCAGGATGACCCCGACGATCATCACGAACACAACGACCGACAGCCAGGTATACATCACCCGCGCATCGCGATCGGGAACGGTGCAAAGACGCGCTGCCGGCAGATCAGGCTGCAGCAGGACGCGAAATCCCAGGACAAAAAGGCGCCACCGGAAGAGACCCGTCAGCACCGCCGCGGCCAATCGATCCTGTCCGGTATAGCCGGGAAACAGAACGCCCAGCTCGCCGGTGACGATGATCCAGACGGCGAGCACGCCAAGGCCGTCGAGCAGGACCAGGAGGCCAAGATTGACCAGCGAGGCGAGCCCCCGCTCGGGGGCCGTTCCCGATGCGAGCCGGCGACGGAAAACGCCCAGCGATTTGCGCAGGATCGGTTCCGCGGCGAGGGACACGCCCGCCGCGACGGCCAGCAGCAGGAAAAATCGGCGAACGCTTCGTCCACCCTGGTTGCTCTCGTCGAGAAGACTGGTGATGGCGGCGAGATTGGCGCCGAGGACGGGAGCGCCCTGAAGGACATGCTCAGCCTTGTCGACAAAAGCGGCCAGTTGATCGGCGACCACATTGCCTGCGGCCGGAGGCGGAGCAGGTGCCGGCCGCGGCGTCGCGATCGCTCCTTCGTTCTTCAGCTTGTCGGCCACGGCCTTGCCGATAGCATCGACCAGTGCATCGAACTGAGCCTGCGTCATGCCGGGCGGCAGAGTCGGAGGCGTTTGTCCGCTGACCTCGACGATGTTTCCAACGATGAGGATCGTTGCCAGCACGATCATGCGGAGTGCTGTCATTTTGGTCGTCTTTTTCAGCCTTTCGTCGCGCAAGCTGTCATGGCCAAGCCGAATGCCGACGCTAGCATCTCGATTTCAATGAATCCCGAATTATTCGCGCTGGCTCATGAGACGCCGCGCCATCAGGCGGCGCTCCGGCTCGGTGCGCGCGAGCCGCTGCGCTTTCTCGAAATGCTGGCGGGCTTCCTCGACGCGACCGAGCTCCGACAGGAACACGCCGCGAGCAGCTTCGCTGTAGGGACTGCCTTCGATCGACGGCAGCGCCGCCAGCCCGGCCGCCGCACCCTGGGCGCGCCCGATCGCGACGGCGCGCGCAAGCTCGACCACCGGTGAGCGATCGAGGTCGAGCAGGTGGTCATAGATCGCCGCGATGCTCGGCCAGTCGGTCTCGGCGGCGCTGGGCGCGGTCGCGTGCAACGCGGCGATCTCGGCGCGCAGATGCCAGACCGTGAGCTCGGCGCCCTCGGCCGAACGTTGGAGATGGGCAAGGCCCAGCGCGATCAGACCGCGGTCCCATTGGTCGCGCGGCTGGTCTTCCAGCAGTTGCGCCACGCCGTCGGGACCGACCCGGGTCGGCAGGCGCGCGGCGGTCAGTGACAGCAGCGCCGCCAAGGCGTCGCTTGCCGGGCTCATCGTCATGGGATGCTGCGCCAGCGCCCGCGCCAGCCGCACCGCCTCGACGCAGAACTCGGGCTGGACCAGCGCCTCGCCCGAGGAGGCCGAATAGCCCTCGTTGAACATGAGATAGAGCGCGGTACGCACCGTCTCGGCACGCTCCGGCAGCACCTCGGGCGGCGGCGCCTCGATGGCGACGCCGGCGGCCTCGAGCTGGCGGCGGGCCCGCACCAGGCGTTGGGCGATGGCCGTGGGCTCGCCCAGCATGCCGGCGGCGATCTGCGGCACGGTGAGGCCGCACACGGTCTTGAGCGCGAAGGTCACGCGCAGCTCGGGCGACAGCGCGGGATGGCAAACCGCGAACAGCAGCGCCAGTTCGTCGTCGTTCAGCTCGCGGTCGAAGCGACCTTCGCTTTCAACGGTCGGGGGTGACAAGGGGATGAGATCCTCGACGAGCGCCAGGCCGCGCGATTCGTTGCGCAACAAGTCCAGCGCGCGGTTGCGGGCGACGATCGCCAGCCAGGCTTCGGGCCTGGCCGGCACGCCCTTGAAGGGCCACAGCGACAGCGCCTGCAGGAGCGCGTGCTGGACGGCGTCCTCGGCCGTCGCGATGCGGCCCGCACCCAATCGCCTCGCCAGCGCGGCGACCAGGCGGTGGGCCGAGTCGCGCGCCAGCGAGGCGACGAGGGTGTGGACCTGGTCGCTCAGCGGGCGGCCTTCGCCTGAACCGGGGCTTGCGCGGCCGTCATCAGGTCGATCGGCCGGAGTTCGACCCAGTTGGTGGCGTTCCACAGATGCGGGCAGTCGAGCGCCAGCGTGTCGGCCTCGGCGTCATCCTTGGCCTCGATCACGAAATAGCCGCCGATTACGTCCTTGGCCTCGGCATAGGGGCCGTCGCTCGAGAGCGGCGTGCCGTCGCGCATGCGGATGTGGCGCACCCGGCCGACGGCGAGCTTCTCGCCGCCGACCAGCTTGCCCTTCTGGCGCATCGTCTCCGCCCAGGCATAGTAACGACGCACCACGTCCGTCATGACCGCGGGCGGCAACGCCGCGTTGGTATCGGGAAGTTGGTGCAGCAGCAGCATGTATTGAGCCATATCGACCTCCTGGTTGTGACGGCCATTCGTCTCGCCGTCACCTGATCGACGCTGCGGTCCCTCTCGAATCGACAATTCGTCGAGGTCGGCTGCGGCCGGATGCTCAGCCGGCAGCCGCCTTGCGCTGCTCCTGCATCGAGTCGATCGGCCGGATCTCCACCCAGTTGGTGGCGGCGAGGCCGAGGTGCGGACAGTCCTTGGCGATCGCCTCGGCTTCGGCGGCGTCCTTGACCTCGATCACGAAGTAGCCGCCGATCACGTCCTTGGCCTCGGCATAGGGCCCATCGCTGATGACCGGCCTGCCGTCCTTGACCTTGATGTGGCGCACCCCGCCGGCCGCGAGCTTCTCGCCGCCCGCCAGCTTGCCCTTGTGGCGCAGGCCGTCGGCCCAGGCCATGTAGCGCTTGGTCATTTCCAGCATCTTCTCGCGCGGCAGGTCCATGTTGTAGTTGGGGACCTGGTGCAGCAGCAGCATATATTGGGTCATGTCGATCTCCTGCGTTGACGACGGCCTTGTCCGTCACCTCATAGACGTTCGTGACTAGCCAGAATCGACATCCATCGAACACGTCGAATCATGCTCCTCTCCCCCTTAGGGGAGAGGTTGGGTGAGGGGGTGATGCAGGAGGCGATCTTCGTGCTGCACCCCCTCACCTAGCCTCTCCCCTAAGGGGGAGAGGAACATGAGTGGGGGAGAGGAACATGAATGAGATCACGCTGTTTTCTTCAGCGCCTCGGGATTGATGACATTGATCGGCTTGCCGTCGAGCCACGCCTCGACGTCCTCGATCGTGCCGGCATAGAAATGGCGATAGCTGTCCTCGACGACGTAGCCGAGATGCGGCACCAGGGTGACATTGTCGAGCTGGGTGAGCGGATGACCCTTGGGCAGCGGTTCCTTGTCGTACACGTCGAGGCCGGCATGGGCGATGGTGCCGGCCTTGAGAGCGGCGATCAGGGCGGCCTCGTCGACGATCGGCCCGCGCGAGGTGTTTATAAGGATCGCGGTCTTCTTCATCTTGGCGAGATCGGCGGCGCCTAAGAGGCCGCGCGTGCGCTCCGACAGCACGAGATGAATGGTGACGAAGTCGGAGGTCTTCAAAAGCTCGTCCTTGGTGACGAGCCTGGCGCCACCCTTGGCCGCCTTCTCCTCGGTGAGGTTCTGGCTCCAGGCGACGACATCCATGCCGAAGGCCTTGCCGTAGCCCGCGACGCGGCTGCCGAGCCGACCGAGGCCGATCACGCCCAGCCGCTTGCCCTCGAGAACCTGCATCTGCTTGATGCCGTCGTGCCAACCGCCGGTCCGCATCAGGCGCTCGCCCTTGGCGAGGTCGCGCGCGCACGACATCAAGAGCGCCCAGCACAGCTCGGCCGTCGAGGCGTTGGAGCCGCCGCCCGGCGTGTTGCTGATCGGGATGGCGCGCTCGCTCGCCGCCTTGTCGTCGAGGCTCGAGGCGCGCGCGCCCGTCAGCACCATGAACTTGAGGTTGGGCAGCTTCTCGATCAGGGCGCGCGGGAAGGCCGTGCGCTCGCGCAGCAGGCCCAGCACCTGGAACGGCGCGAGCTTCTTGGCCGCATCCTCGACCGACGCGAAGGGTTCGTGAAAGACCGTGATCTCGACGCCGCGTTTCTTCAGCCGGTCCCAATCGGCCATGCGCAGGGCTACTTTCTGGTAATCGTCGAGCAGGGCGAGCTTGATCGTTTGCGGCATGGCGTTTCCTGGGAGACAATGACGGGTCCGATACTATAGCCGCAGGAGGCGGTTATGAGCATCACCGTCACGCCGACGCACCCCGAATTCGTGGCCGAGATTTCCGGCGTCGACCTTGCCCGTCCGCTGCAGCCCGCCGACCGCGACGCCATCGAGGACGTGATCAACCGCTATGCGATCGTGGTCTTTCACGACCAGACGCTCACCGACCACCAGCAGATCGACTTCGCCCGCCATTTCGGCCCGATCCAGTCGTCGGCGCAGAAGGCCAGGCACACCGCCATCAAGCATCGCATCGCCTCGAACGACATCGCCGACATCTCCAATCTCGACGGCGACGGCAACGTGCTGGCGCCCGCCAGCAAGCGCCGGCTCGACTGGCTGGCCAACCGCCTGTGGCACACCGACGCCTCGTTCCGCGCCGTGCCGGGGGCGCTCTCCATGCTCTACGCCCATGTCGTGCCCGACGAGGGCGGCGACACGGAATTCGCCGACCTGCGCGCGGCCTACGATGCGCTGCCCGACAAGACCAGGAAGCAGCTCGAAGGGCTGATCGCCGAGCATTCGATCTGGCATTCGCGCGGCCAGCTCGCCGTCACCACCTACACGCCGGAAGAGCGCGCCAGCCTGCCGCCGGTGCCGCAGCGGGTGGTGCGCACGCATCCCGGCTCGGGACGCAAGACGCTCTATGTCGCCGCGCACGCCTCGCACATCATCGGCATGCCGATCGCCGACGGAAGGCTGCTGCTGATGGACCTGATCGAGCACGCCACGCAACGCCGGTTCGTCCACGCCCACACCTGGAAGCAGGGCGACCTGGTGATCTGGGACAATCGCTGCACCATGCATCGCGCCCGGCCGTTCGACACCACCAAGGTGCGCGACCTCAGGAGGGTCACCACGCGCGACGTCGCCTCGACGCTCGAACAGGCCGCCTAGGAGGATTCGATGCCGCGGCCTGTCGATGTCTGGCTGGCGGCGGGCGTGCGCACGCCCTTCGCCAAGGTCGATGGCCCGCTGGCAGCCTTCGACGCCATCGAGCTCTCGGTGCCGGTGGCGCGCCACATGGTCGCCGAGCTCAAGGGCGGCAAGCCCGACTTCGCCGTGTGGGGCGTCGTGGTGCCCAGCCTCACCTTCAGCAACATCGCCCGCGAGGTGCTGATGGATGCCGACATCGACGCCACGGTGCCCGCCTTCTCGACCGTCATGGCCTGCTCGACCAGCATGATGGGCGCCATCGAGGCCGCCGGCATGATCGACGGCGACAGCTACAATCTCGCTTTGGTGGGCGGCGTCGACAGTCTCAGCCGCATCCAGATCGGGCTGGGCCAGCGCCTGTCGGACTGGCTGCGCAAGTTCCAGCAGGCGCGCTCGCTCGGCCAGAAGATCGACCAGGTGACGCACGTGCAGCTTCAGGACATCCGGCTGTACATTCCGGCGATCGTCAACCGCACGACGGGCCTCAGCATGGGCGAGCATACCGAGATCACCGCCAAGGAATGGCGGATCGGGCGGCCGGAGCAGGACGAGATCGCGCTCGCCAGCCATCAGCGCGCCGTGGCGGGATGGGAAAAGGGCTTCTTCGACGATCTCGTGATCCCGATCGGCGACGTCAGCCGCGACACCATTCCGCGCAAGGACACGTCGCTGGAGAAGCTCGCGCGCCTGCTGCCCACGTTCGATCGCACCAGCGGCAAGGGCAGCCTGACCGCCGGCAACTCCTCGCCGCTCACCGACGGCGCGGCCGCAATCTGGGTCGCCTCGTCGAAGGGCCTGGAGCGTCTTCCGCCAACGACGCCGCGGGCAAAACTGATCGATTGGGAGATCGGCTCGGTCGATTTCCGCGTCGAGGGCCTGTTGATGGCGCCGGCCTTCGCCATCCCGCGCCTGCTGGCGCGCCATGACCTCAGCTATGCCGACATCGATCTCTGGGAGATCCACGAGGCCTTCGCCGCCCAAGTAGCCTTCCATCTGAAAGCGCTGCAAGACGCTGACTTCCTGCGCGACAAGGCCAAGGTGCCGCGGGATTTCGGCGCGTTTCCCAGGGAGCGCCTGAATCCCCATGGCGGCAGCACCGCCATCGGCCATCCCTTCGGCGCCACCGGCGCCCGCATCATCAGCCAGGCCGTGAAGGAGCTTGCCGCCATGAAAAAGGGCCAGCGCGCCATCGTCAGCATCTGCGCCGACGGCGGCCAGGGCAGCGTCATGCTGCTGGAGGCGGCATGATGAGCATCGATTTCCTGCTCACGACGCTGATCATCGTCGTCTCGCCCGGCACCGGCGTGCTGTTCACCATGGCGACCGGCCTGTCGCGCGGCCCGCGCGCCAGCGTCGTCGCGGCCTTCGGCTGCACGCTGGGCATCGTGCCGCACATGGCGGCGGCGATCCTGGGGCTGGCGGCGCTGCTGCATACCAGCGCGCTTGCCTTCCAGACCTTCAAGTATCTGGGCGTCGCCTATCTTCTCTACATGGCGTGGATGACCTTGAAGGAGCACGGCGCGCTCAAGGTCGAGAAAGAGGTCGGCGCCCGTTCGGCCACCCAGGTGATCGTCTCGGCCGTCCTGATCAATATCCTCAATCCCAAGCTGTCGATCTTCTTTTTCGCCTTCCTGCCGCAGTTCGTGAGCCCCGCCGAGCCCGACCCGCTGCTGCGCATGTCGGAGCTGAGCGGCGTCTTCATGGCGTTGACCTTCGTCGTCTTCGTCGGCTACGGCCTGTTCGCCGCCGCGATCCGCAACCACGTGATCTCGCGCCCGCAGGTGCTGACCTGGATGCGCCGCAGCTTCGCCGGCGCCTTCGCGCTGCTGGGCGCCAAGCTCGCTTTTGCCGACCGATGACGAGAGAGATGACGCGGAGCAAGTATCGCTGGTTCATCATCTTGTCCGGATCACCGTCCTGAAGCGCGGCAGAGTTGTCACCACGGCCACGCTGCCTATACTCGCGGCAGCGATGGAAAAACCTGCGGATCTGATTTTCGGTCTCGATGAGCGCCCGCCACTCGCGAGCTGGATCGGTCTCGGCTTTCAGAACATCGCGGTCATGTGCCCCTATCTCGTTCTCGTGGCGCTTGTCGTCGAGGCGGCGCGACTTCCAGCAGACCGCGCGGTCGGCTTCATGTCGATGGCGATGCTGGGCATTGCGATCTACACACTGCTGCAGGCGATGCGCCGCGGGCCTATCGGCTCGGGCTATCTCTGCCCCCCGGTCGTCTCGGCAATTTACCTGTCGGCATGCCTGGTCGCCGCGGCGAAGGGCGGAATGCCCCTGGTCGCGGGAATGATCCTCGTTGCCGGCCTGGCGGAATGCGGCCTCGCCAGAATCGTGGGCAAGCTTCGCAAGATCTTCCCGGCGGTCGTTTCCGGCATCATTCTCATGGCGGTCGGGCTCGATCTTGCGCGCATCGGCATGCGTATTGCCTGGAGTCCGGACCTCCCCGGCAGCTCCGAGTTCGGCGGCGTGGAAATCACCTTCGGCGTCACGCTCGTGACGATGGTCGCGCTCAGCGTTTGGGGGCGCGGGCCGCTTCGTGTCTTCTGCGCGCTCATTGGAATCGTCACGGGCTACCTCGTCGCGGCATGTTTCGGGCAGTTGAAGCCCGACTTCTTCGCCGGATTGCACGACAGCGCCGCCTTCGCGCTGCCGCTCACTTTTCCGCAGGGCGTCACGTTCGACAGCGGTCTCGTCCTGCCCTTCGTCATCGCAGCCGTCGCCTCCGGATTGCGCACCGTGGGCACGCTCACGACCTGCCAGCAGATCAACGACGCCACATGGACGCGGCCCGACATGAAGTCGATCTCGGGCGGCGTGACCGCGGACGGCATCGGCTGCGCGATCGGAGGACTGTTCTCCGCGCCGGGACTGAGCGCCAGTCCCAGCCTCGTCGGCATCCAGAAAGCAACCGGGGTCACGAGCCGGTGGGTCGCGTGGTCGATCGCGCTGTGGCTCGTCGTGCTCGCCTGCCTGCCGAAGCTCGCGTCGCTCATCGTCCATATGCCGAAGCCGGTGATGGCGGGCGCGCTATTCTTCAATGGTACGTTCATGTTCGTCGGCGGCATACAGGTGGCGCTCAGCCGCCCGCTCGCCCTGCGCGGCACGTTTCTGGTCGGTGTGCCTGTGCTCTGTGCCGTCGGTGTTCTGCTCTATCCGGAATTCTTCCACCGGCTTCCCAGCTGGACGCAGCCGATCACGCAATCCGCCATATCCGTGGCGACCTCGATCGCGGTTCTTCTGAATCTCCTCTTCCTGCTCGGGCGGTGGAGCTACGGCGGCGTGCAGATCGAGCTTCACGACCGCAAGGTCAGCCGCTCGCAGCTCGAGCAATTCATCGTTTCCGAAGGCAAGGCCTGGAAACTGCCCGCCGCCGACACTGCCCGCATCAGCGCCGTTGTCGGGGATCTGCTCGACCAGATCGCCACGGACGGGCAGGCGGAGGAGTCCATTGCCGTTCGCGCCGGATGGGATGGGTACGACGTCACCATTTCGCTTCGCTACCCGGGCGCGCTTCCCCACGTGACCGATGCCCGGCCGAGAAGGGACTACGTCGAGGAGCAGGCGTTCATCAGCGGACTGTCTGGTTACCTGTCCGGCATCCATGCCGACCGCGTCGAGTCGTTCGCGAAGGACGGGCAATGCGAGCTCAAGCTGACGTTTCGCATCTGACGGCCCCGGCGGCCGACCGCCGCAAAAGGGCTGAAAAGTCCGGAAGAAATAATGGAGCGGGCGAAGGGATTCGAACCCTCGACCCCGACCTTGGCAAGGTCGTGCTCTACCCCTGAGCTACGCCCGCGCTCCGATCCGGCGGGTAGGATGCCGGAAGGCGGCGTTGATAGGGCTTTTCGGCCCGCTTTGCAACCCCGCCAAAACCTCAGCCGCGCGCCAGAAGACGCTGCAGATACTTGCCGTATTCGCTTTCCCGGATCGGCTCGATCAGCCGGGCGAGGCCCGCATCGTCGATATAGCCCTTGCGCCAGGCGACCTCCTCGGGACTGCCGATCTGCAGGCCCTGGCGATCCTCGACGGTCTCGACGAACTGGGCGGCGCGCAGCAGGCTGGACGGCGTGCCGGTGTCAAGCCAGGCATAGCCGCGGCCCAGCCTCTCGACGGTGAGGCGTCCCTGCCTGAGGTAATGCGCATTGACGTCGGAGATCTCCAGTTCGCCGCGCGCCGAGCGCGGTATCTGCGCAGCGACGTCGCAAACGTCCGCATCGTAGAAATAGAGCCCGGTCACCGCCCAGTTCGACTTGGGCTGCTTGGGCTTCTCGACGATGCTGACCGGCCGGCCGTGCGCATCGAATTCGACAACGCCGTAGGCAGCAGGATCGGACACCCAATAGGCATAGACCACCGCGCCCTTTCCTGTCGCGCCGCGCTCGGCTACTGCCGGCAGCGAATCGCCGTAGAAGAGATTGTCGCCCAGGATCAGGCCGAACCTGTCCTTGCCGATGAACGCCCGGCCGAGCAGGAACACCTCGGCAATGCCGCCCGGCTTGGGCTGCACGGCATAGCTGATCTCGAGGCCCCACTGCCGGCCGTCGGCGAACAGGCGGCGATAGGACTCCACGTCGTGCGGATTGACGACCAGCAGGATCTCTCGGCAACCCGCCAGCATCAGTGTGCTGAGCGGGTAGTAGACCATCGGCTTGTTGTAGACCGGCAGGAGCTGCTTGTTGGCCGCCCGCGTCATCGGGTAAAGCCGCGTACCGCTGCCGCCGGAGAGAACAATGCCCTTCATGCGAGTTCTGTAACCCGATGCTCAGCCCGCAACAACTCTTCGCCCGCCTCGAACAGCTCGGCATCGCACAGCGCAGCATCGAGCATCCGGCGGTGTTCACCGTCGAGGAAGCCAAGGCGCTGCGCGGCGATCTGCCGGGACATCACGTCAAGAATCTCTTCCTGCGCAACAAGAAGGAGGAGATGTGGCTGGTGGTGGCGCTCGAGGATCGCGCCATCGACCTCAGGCGCCTGGGCGAGGTGCTGGGCGCCGGCCGGCTCTCCTTCGGCAGCGCCGAGCGCCTGAAACGCCATCTCGGCGTCGAGCCAGGCTCGGTGACGCCGCTGGCGCTGATCAACGACGAGGCGCGCACGGTACGGTTGGCGCTCGACCGCGGCCTCGGCGACGGCGGGCCGGTCAATGTCCATCCCCTGGTCAACACCATGACGACGGCGATGGCCGCCCAGGACCTGCTGCGCTTCTTCGCGGCCACCGGCCATGAACCACGCTGGCTCGACTTTCCACTCTGATACTATACTGTGTTATATTGTAACATGATGATGTTCGGCCGCCTCCTGCTCGCGGCGGCGCTGTCGTTGGCCGCCCTGCCCGCTTCCGCCCAAACCAGGCCCAAGGTGGTGGCGACGTTCTCCATCCTGGGCGACCTGGTGGCCCAGGTGGCCGGCGACCGGGTCGACCTCGCCGTGCTGGTCGGCGCCAACACCGACGCCCATACCTACCAGCCCAGGCCGACCGACGCGCGCACGCTGGCCGCGGCTCAGGCCATGGTGAGCAACGGGCTGGGCTTCGAAGGCTGGATCGACCGTCTCGCCGAGGCGGCGCCCTTCAAGGGCCGCCTCATCGTGGCGACGACCGGCGTGCCGACCCTGGAGGCGCCATCGCTGGGCTACGGCCACACGCCCGGCCCCGATCCGCATTGCTGGCAGGATGTCGGCCGTGTCCGCCGCTACGTCGCCAACATCGCCGCGGGCCTGATCGAAGCCGATCCGGCGAATGCCGCGCACTATCGCGAGCGCGCCCGGTCCTACGACCAGCGCCTCGCCGAGCTCGACCTTTGGATCAAGGCGGAGATCGCCAAGGTGCCGGCCGGCCAGCGCAAGGCGATCACCGGTCACGACTCGTTTCGCTACTTCACCGAGGCCTACGGCGTGCAGTTCGAGGCGCCGCGCGGCTACAACACCAACAGCGAGCCATCGGCCCGCGACGTGGCGACGCTGATCCGTCTGGTGCGCGAGCAGAAGATCAAGGCGCTGTTCGTCGAGAACATGACCAACCCCGGCCTGATCGAGCAGATCGCCCGCGAATCGGGCGCCGTGGTCGGCCCGCGCCTCTACAGCGACGCGCTATCGGCGCCCGGCGGCGCGGCGCCGACCTACGAGGCGATGATGCGCCACAACGTGACGGCGCTGGTGGCGGGGATGCTGAAGAACTAGTCGGCGGCGGCGACGGCCAGGCCCACGGCGCGGCGCGCGGCCTGCCAAGTATTGAACATCAGGCACGCCACCGTCATCGGTCCGACGCCGCCTGGCACCGGCGTGAGATGGCCCGCGACCGGCAGCGCCTCGGCGAAGGCGACGTCGCCCACCAGCCGGTTCTTGCCGTTGTCGTCGGGGATGCGGTTGGTGCCGACATCGATCACCGCCGCGCCCGGCTTGATCCAGTCGCCGCGCACGAATTCTCGTCTGCCGATCGCCACCACGAGGATATCGGCCTGGCGGCTGAGCGCCGGCAGGTCGCGCGTGCGCGAATGGGCGATGGTGACCGTGCAATCGGCGCGCAGCAGGAGCTGCGCCACCGGCCGGCCGACCAGGTTCGATCGGCCGATCACCACGGCGTGGCATCCGGTTATCGGTCCCAGCGTCTCGTGCAGCAGCATCGACACGCCGAGCGGCGTGCACGGCACGGGAAAGTCGAGCGGCGCGCCGGGTGCGCTCGAGCCCAGCCGTCCGACATTGAAGGGATGAAAGCCATCGACGTCCTTGGCCGGATCGACGGCCAGCAGCACGTGCGCGGTATCGATGTGCCGGGGCAGCGGCAATTGCACCAGGATACCGTGCACGAGAGCATCGCCGTTGAGCCTGGCGATCAACGCCAGCAGGTCCGCTTCCGTCGTCTCAGCCGGCAGGCGGTGATCGAAGTTCGTCATGCCGAGCTCGGCCGCTATCTTGCCCTTGCTGCGGACATAGACCTGGCTTGCCGGATCGGCGCCGACCAGGATTGTCGCCAGACCGGGCTTCACGCCCCGTTTGGCGACCAGTTGGCCGACGCCCGCGCCCACGCGCTTTCGCAGGCCGGCGGCGATCGCCTTGCCGTCGATCAGTTTGGCGTCAGACATCACCCCTCGCCTGCTCCCGCATCCATTGCCCGATCCGATCGGCGAGCGACGCGGGCTCGCCGGAAATGCTCAGCGTCTTGTCGCGGGCCGCAACCCCACGCACGACCGCGAAGGCGGTTTTCGGCAGCCGCCATTCGGCGGCAAGCAGCTCGATTATGGCTTGGTTGGCCTTGCCGTCCTCGGCGGGCGCCGTCACCGCGGCCTTCAGCATGCCGTGCCCGGTGCACTCGAGCGCGCGGCGAC
>JABCYT010000014.1 GCA_013290035.1 Alphaproteobacteria bacterium | reverse complement strand
GTTGGCATAGGGGTTAATGGCGGAGAGGAAGGGATTCGAACCCTCGATACGGGTTTACCCCGTATAACGGTTTAGCAAACCGCCGCCTTCGACCGCTCGGCCACCTCTCCGCAGCCCGTTAAGACCCCGGCGATCGATATCCACGACGGATGCGCGGCGGTTCTAGCGGTGGGTTTCGGGGGTGTCAAACGCGAGCCCAATTTCGCAAATGAATTCAGGTTCTTGGCCCTGCGGCACGAACCGTGCGACGGTACCGCCATGAGTCCCCCTGCCCCCGGTTCGATCGCTATGTTGAAGCGCCTCGTGGCCTTCGACACCACCTCGCGCAACTCCAACCTCGAGTTGATCCGCCACATCCAGGACTATCTCGACGGGCATGGCGTCAGGAGCTCGCTGGTGCCCAACGCGGAAGGCACCAAGGCCAACCTGTTCGCCTCGATCGGCCCCGAGGCCGCGGGCGGCGTCGTGCTGTCGGGCCATACCGATGTCGTGCCGGTCGACGGCCAGGCCTGGACGACCGATCCGTGGGAACTCACCGAGAAGCCCGACGGCAACCTTTACGGCCGCGGCACCTGCGACATGAAGGGCTTCATCGCCGCCTGCCTCGCCCACGTGCCGGCCTTGCAGCGTGCCCGGCTGAAAGTGCCGATGCATTTCGCCTTCAGCTACGACGAGGAGATCGGCTGCCTGGGCGCGCACTCGCTGGCCGAGCGGCTGGTCGGCGCCGTGCCGCGGCCGCAGGCGGTGATCGTGGGCGAGCCCACCATGATGGGCGTGGTCAACGCCCAGAATGCCGGCGGCGGCATCGTCGCCACCTTCACCGGCGTCGAAGCCCATTCCTCGATGACCCATCTTGGCGTCAGCGCCATCCACTTCGCCGGCGACTTCATCCATTGGCTGAACGAGCTGCAGGTCGAGCTGGCCGAACGCAAGCGCACCGACATCGACACCGTGCCCGGGCACACCACCATCAATGTCGGCATCGTGACCGGCGGCACCGCCGCCAACATCCTGGCCCGCGAGTGTACGCTCAACTGGGGCTATCGCACACTGCCGGGCGACGACCCCTGGGAAGTGCAGCGCCGCGCCGAGAAGTATATCGCCGAATTGCTGTTGCCCAAGATGAAGGCCCGGCATCCCGACGCCAACATCACGCTCAGGCGCCGCTCCTTCGTGCCCAGCCTGCTGCCGCAGGAGAACGAGGAAGCGGCCCGGCTGGCGCTGCAATGGAGCGGCGGCAACCGCACCTATGCCGTGCCCTACGGCACCGAGGCCGGCATCTTCCGCGGCCACGGCATCCCGACCGTGATCTGCGGCCCCGGCGACATCTCGCAGGCCCACCAGCCCAACGAATTCGTCGCCAAGTCGCAGATGGATGCCTGCGACGCCTTTATCGCCCGCATGATCGGCTGGGCGGAGCGGCAGTAGTCTCTTCTGGACCGCGAGCCTCTGGCTCGCTCATGATCATGAGCGGGCGAGACGCCGCAGTCCGGAAGAACATGATCCATCAGCCCACAGCCCGTCGTCGCTTCCTGCAATATCTCGCCGCCAGTCCGCTGATGGCCGCAAGCGCTGTCGAGGCCCTGGCGCAGGAGCAACGCCTGCCCGATCCCTCGGTGTGGGGCACGCGCACGCTCGACAAGCTGATCGCCTCGCCGCGCGAGGCCATCAACGTCTTCGACTTCGAGCCGGTGATGCACGAGAAAGTGCCGCCCGCGCATTTCGGCTACATGGCGACCGGTATCGACGACGAAGTGACCCTGCGCGCCAACCGCGCGGGCTTCCTGAAGTTCCAGCTCCGGCCGCGGCGCCTGATCGACGTCGAGACGCTCGACCTGCGCATGGAACTGTTCGGCCAGACCTATCCCAGCCCGATCGTGATCGCGCCAACATCGTCCAACAAGGCCTTCCACGAAGACGGCGAGTTAGCCGTGGCGCGCGCCGCCCGCAAGGGCGATCACCTGCAGATGCTGTCGACCGTGGCCACCACCTCGATCGAGCAGGCGATCGAGGCGCGCGGCCGGCCGATATGGTTTCAACTCTATCCGACGAACAAATGGGAAGTGGCCGAGGGGCTGGCGCGGCGCGCCGAGAAGGCCGGTGCGGAAACCATCGTGGTGACGACCGACGTACTGGCGCGCCAGAACTGGGAGACCCTGGTGCGGCTGTGGCGCACCGACACCCGGAATTGCGGCACCTGCCACGGGCTCAGCCTGGCGAGCTACGTCAAGCGCAAGCCCAACTTCGACGGGCTCGACATATCGGGCATCACCAGCACCGGCGCCACCAACCTCACCTGGGACTTCATCAAGCGCCTGCGCGACACGGTGAAGACGCGGCTGGTGCTGAAGGGAGTGATGACGGCCGAGGACGGAGTCCTTGCCGTCGACAACGGGCTCGATGCCATCGTCGTGTCCAACCATGGCGGCCGCGCCGACGATAGCGGGCGCTCCACCATCGACGCGCTGCCCGAGATCATCGAGGCGGTCGACGGCCGCATTCCCGTGCTGGTCGATTCCGGCTTCCGCCGCGGCACCGACATCGTCAAGGCGCTGGCTCTGGGCGCACGCGCCGTCTGCATCGGCCGGCCCTACCTCTGGGGGCTGGGCGCCTTCGGCCAGCCGGGCGTCGAACGCGTGCTCGACCTGCTGCATCAGGAGACGCGCGCCGCCATGATGCAGGTCGGCGCCCCCTCCCTGAAGCAGCTCGTGCCGGCGATGGTGCGAAGGGCGTCATAGCCGGGCGCGCGCCAGTGGCGCGCGCCCGGCGCTAGCCGTCCGTGCGGCGGCCGGTCTCGAACAGAAACCACATCCGCTGCTCGCTCTCGTCGATCCAGTTTTCGATAAGGCTGGCGGTGGCGATGTCGCCGTGCTCGTCGCATACCTCGTGGAGCGTACGCATGTGCGTGGTCAGCGTCTTGTTGTCCTCGCGCAGCTCGGCCAGCATGTCGTGCGGCGTGACGTAGTCGGCATCATTGTCGAGCACGCGCTGCAGGCGCTTGATGTGGCCGATCGAGCGGATGGTCGAGCCGCCGAGCTTGCGCACCCGCTCGGCGATGACATCCGTCATGGCGTCGATCTGGGTCGCCTGGTCGTCGAGCAGCAGATGATAGTCGCGAAAATGCGGGCCCGACATGTGCCAGTGGAAATTCTTGGTCTTGAGGTAGAGGGCATAGACGTCGGCCAGCAGAATGTTGAGCGCGCCGGTGAGCTCCTTGGTGGCGTTGGCGCCGAGATCTGTCGGGGTGGCGAGAGCGGCGGAACGGCGGGCCCTTACGTCTTTGGCCATGGGCTGGTTCTCCTTGAGGATGAGCGCGGGGCCAATCTAGCCGGCTTTTACCGCGACGTGAACCGTTGCCCCCGGGCGCCGTCCCTGGCAGTTTCCGATCCATGAAAATGGGAGGCGACGAGGCCGGGTGGGCGGCCGCCCTCGAGGACGGCGAAGCGTGACGGAACGCAGCCAACGCCGGCGCGTCCTCGTCATCGAGGACGAGGTGATCGTCGGCATGTTGCTCGAGGACATGCTGGATGAGCTGGGCTGCGAAGTCGCGGCGATCTCGACCCATATCGAGGAGGCGTTGCAGCTCGCCCGGACGCTCGACATCGACCTCGCCATCCTCGACATCAACCTGCGCGGCAAGCCAAGCTTTCCGGTGGCCGACGTGCTCAGCAGCCGCGGCGTGCCCTTCATGTTCGCGACCGGCTACGGCGCCCAGATCCTGAAGCCGCCCTATAGCGGCACGCCCATCCTGCAGAAACCTTTTCAGCTCGATGATCTGCAGCGCATGCTGTCGCTGTCCGGCTTCCAGGCCGGCGGCGCGCCGACGGCCTAGCCGATCGGCTTTGCCCGCGTCGCCTCGAACGGGTGATCGATCAAGGGCTGTATGCGCTCCAGGAAGCGGACGGTATGCGGCAGCTTGGCATGGGCCTCGAACGCGGCTTCGTCGACCCAGCGCGAATGGATGTAGAACAGGCGCGGGTCGCGAGTCGAGCGATAGGCGCCGATCGCCACGCAGCCGGATTCGCGGCGCGACGGAGCGACCACGTCGCGCAACGCCGCCGCAACCGCCTCCGCCTGGCCCTCGCGGGCGTGGAAGCGGGCAAAGATGAACAACTCCAAGGGCTGCCCGCTCAGATGCCGGCGCAGACCGCATGCTCGGCCCGGAACACGCCATGCTGGCCGAAGCGGCTGTTGTAGGCTTCGACGATCTCGCGGACCCTGCCCTGATGCGCCGGCGCGTCGAACACCACGACGACCAGGAGCTTGGTGCGCTCGCGCACGATGCGTCCTGACGGTTCGCGCGCCTGGCCCCCGACGGTGAGCACGCTCAATCCGTCGGGAAAACGCGGCGTGACGGTATCGGCCAGGAACGAGGCCCATTCCGCCTCGCTCACCTCGCCCCCGTCCTGCTTGTCGCGACCGAAATAGAGGTCGACTTCGAGTGCAGGCTTGAGCGGCGCCGTGCAGACGGGCGGCGCGCCGGGCTGGGCGCAGGCGCCCAAGGAAACAGCGACAACCGTCGCTTCAACCAAGCGACGGCAAGGCATCAATTCAAATACGGCACCGCCATGCCCTTGGTCACGGCGGGGCGGGCGTTGACGATGTCGTACCAGCGCTTGACGTTGGGGAAGTCGGCGAGGTTGACGGTGTGCCACTCATGCCGTGCGGTCCACGGGAAGATCGCCATATCGGCGATCGTATAGTCGGCGCCGGCGGCGAAAGCGTTGGCGGCGAGCTGCTTGTCGAGCACGCCGTAAAGGCGCTTGGCCTCGTCGACGTAGCGCTTGATGCCGTATTCGATCTTGCTGGGCGCGGCGCGCAGGAAATGGTGCGCCTGGCCGAACATCGGCCCGACGCCGCCCATCTGCCACATCAGCCATTCGAGCGTCTTGTATTTCTGCACCGGGTCCTTCGACAGGAACTTGCCGGTCTTCTCCGCGAGATAGATCAGGATCGCGCCCGATTCGAACAGGCTCATGGGCTTGCCGCCCGGACCATCGGGATCGACGATCGCCGGAATGCGGTTGTTGGGGGAGATCTTCAGGAACTCCGGCTTGAACTGCTCGCCCTTGGAGATGTCGATCTTGTGCACGCTGTAGGGCAGGCCGCACTCCTCCAGCATGATGGAAACCTTGCGGCCGTTGGGCGTACCCCACGTATGAAGTTCGATCATCTCCAAGTTCCCCCGTTTCATTACAGAAAGATTTCGGCTGGTCAGGCCAAGCTGTCGTCGTCCGATCCGCCGCTGTCCTGGTCGAGCGACGCTGTGTCGTAGTCGTCGACCTGATCGTCCTGTCCAACGCCATTGTCATCGGCCATGGCTTGATCCTGGGCCTGATCCTGCGACGTCGCCGGCAAGGAATCGGGCGGCAGCAGCGGCGACGGCTGCAGGGCAGCGGCCGAGCCGAACGGACCTGGATTGCTGCCCATCAGGCTGCGGATGCCCTCGAACAGGAGCGCGCCGCCGGCGACGCCCGCGGCAGTCGTCAGGGCGGTGCGCAGGAAGCCGCCTCCCGCTGGCTGCGGCGCCAGCGCGGCTTGCAGCGGCGATCGTGTCGACGGAACCGGCGCCGGCGGGTCAGCCGCCTGCGTTTGCGATCCCCACGGTCCGATCTTGGGGGCGCTGCCTAAAAAGCCCGCAGCGGGTGCCGCACCCGCCTTGGCCTCGAGTTCGGCGATGCGCTCCTGGGCCGCCTTGAGCGCCTGCTCCTGCACCAGGACGGTCTGCACGAACAGGTACGGCGACGCGGGCTGGCGGGCGATGAAATCCTTGATCAGAGCCTCAGCCTCGGGATCGCGCGGCTGGGATTCGAACGGCTGGAGCCGGCCGAACAGGCCGGCAATGAGGTCGCGTTCCTGGCTTTGCATAAAAATCCCTCCCGCCCCTTCGCATTGCCCGCAAGGGGCCTCGCCAACGTGGGTGCGCGCTGGCGGAGCGTCAAGGGTGCGGCGAATACGGAAGACTAGCGCACGACCGCTGCAGTCTGGCCGAACAGGATCTTGCGCTGCTCGTCGGTATTGATGCCGGGCGTCTGGCGCAGCTCGGCGCCGACCGCCTTGCCCTTCACGACCGCCGGCCGCTTGCCCACCGTCTCCTCGAACCACTTCTGGAGAGCCGGGAAGTCCTCGAGCTTCTGCCCGAAATTCTTGAAGCCCACGACCCATGGCCAGATCGCCATGTCGGCGATCGAAAAGTCGCCGGCCACGAACGGGCGGTCGCCGAGCCGCTTGTTGAGCACGCCGAACAGGCGGTTGACCTCGTTGCTGTAGCGGTCCTGGCCGTACTTGAGCTGCTCGGGCGGATTGAACTGCGGGGCGTACATGTTGAAGTGGTTGGCTTGCCCCGCCATCGGTCCCAGGCCGCCCATCTGCCAGTTGACCCACTGCAGCACCTCGTACTTGCCACGCAGGTCCTTGGGCAGGAACTTGCCGGCCTTCTCGGCCAGGTATTGCAGGATCGCGCCCGATTCGAACACCGACACCGGCGCGCCGCCGCCCGGCGGCTCGTCATCGACGATGGCCGGCATGCGGTTGTTGGGGCTGATCTTGAGAAACTCCGGCTTGAACTGCTCGCCGGTGCCGATGTTCACCGGCACGAGCTTGTAGGGCAGCCCGCATTCTTCGAGCATGATGGAGATCTTCCAGCCGTTGGGTGTCGGCCAGTAATGCAGGTCGATCATGATGTGCGTCTCCTGAAGACGTTTGCGTTGGCGCGGAGCCTAGACGATCCGCCGTGCCGGATGGAATGACGAAGGCCTAATGGCCCTATGAAGAATACGTTGTTTCCAGTAAAAAACCTCGGCCAAACCGGGAGGCGTGAACCATGGCCGTTGCACTTTACGATCTGAGCGTGGCCAACTATCTGCAGACACTGGGCGGTGTCGAAAGTTTTCTGAGCCGCGGCATGGCTCACTGCAAGGAAAGGAACATCGATCCCAACGAGATCGTCGAGACGCGCCTGTTTGACGACATGTTGCCGTTCCGCTTCCAGATCTTTGTGGTGGCGCACCATTCCATCGGCGCGATTCGGGGCGTTCAAGCCGGTCTGTTCACCCCGCCGGGCCAGTTGCCGTCGCTCGATTATGCCGGCCTGCAGAAGGTAGTGACGGACGCCCGCGAAGCTCTTCAGAAGATCACGCCTGCCGAGGTGAACGCGCTCGAAGGCAAGGACGTCGTCTTCGAGGTCCGGGATATGAAGCTCCCTTTCACGGCGGAAGGATTCCTTCTGTCCTTCTCGCTGCCCAATTTCTATTTTCACGCCACCACCGCCTACGACATCCTGCGCACCAAGGGCGTGCCGCTCGGCAAGCGCGACTTTCTCGGCAGAATGAGGATGAAGAGCTGAAGTCCGGCCGCCGCTACGAACTCAGCGGCGCGTTGACGTCCTGGCCGAAGTAGGCGTGCTCCAGGCGGTTCGGCAGATCGGCCTCGTCGGTCCGGGCTTCCAGCACGATCGAGCCGCGCGCCAGCGCATAGACCCGGTCGGCCACCGCCAGCGCCTTCTCGATCAGTTGCTCGACCAGCAGCACCGCGGTGCCGCCCTCGCGCAGCCGCGCGACCGCGGCCAGGACCCGATCGACCAGGACGGGCGACAGGCCGGCCGAGGGTTCGTCCAGCATCAGAAGACGCGGCCGGCGCACCAGGCCCTGCGCCACCGCCAGCATCTGCTGCTGGCCGCCCGACAGCGTGCCGGCGCGATCCTGCCGCTTGGCGGCGATGTCGGGAAAGAAGGCCAGCGCCTCCTCGACCTGCGTCGCGCGCTCGTCGCGCGTCATGCCGTAGCCGGCCAACAGCAGATTGTCGAACACCGAGAGCTGCGTGAACACGCGGTGGCCCTCGACGACATGCACCAGGCCCGCCTGCACCGTGTCGCGCGGGCTGGCGCCCGCCATGTCCTTGCCGGCAAAGCGGATGGCGCCGGTGCGCGGCAGCAGGCCGGAGACGGCGCGCAACAGCGTGGTCTTGCCGGCGCCGTTGGGACCCAGCAGCGCCACGGCTTCGCCCACCCCCACCCTGAGATCGATGCCGCGCAGCACGCCGATCTTGCCGTAGCCGGAGGCGAGGCCGCTGATTTCGAGCAGGGGTTCAGGCGCCGAGATAGGCACTTACCACCTCCCGATGCGAACGGATCTCCGCCGGCGTGCCCGCCGCCAGCACCTTGCCGAGATTGAGCACCGTCACGCGATCGCAAATATCGAAGATCAGGTCGGCATGGTGCTCGACCAGCAGCACCGCCGTGCCTTGCCGGCTGATGGCGACGATCAGGGCGCCGAGCCGCCGGATTTCGTCCGCCGACAGGCCGGCCGCCGGCTCGTCGAGCATGAGGCAGGCCGGACGCAGCATCAAGGCGCGGGCGATCTCCATGAAGCGCAATTCGCTGTGCTGCAGCCGGTCGGCGCGCACCGCGGCGAGCTGGTCCAGCCCGACGACCGCCAGCGCCAGCATCGCCGCCTCGCGCAATCGCTTCTCGTCGCGCCGATGCCGCGGCAGCGTCAGCAGCGATTCGGCGAAGCTGCCCTGGCCGTCGATCGTGCCGCCGATCATCACATTGTCCAGCACCGACGCGCCGCCGATCAGGCGCGGTGTCTGGAAGGTCCGTGCGATCCGATAATCCGCCCGCAGGTGCGGGGCACGGGGCGGCAGCACGGCGTCGCCCAGCCGCACCTGCCCCGCTTCCGGGGCGTAGTATCCGGAGATCACGTTCAGGGTCGTGGTCTTGCCGCTGCCGTTGGGCCCGATCAGCCCGTGCACCTCGCCGGGGCGAATCTCCAGATCAAGTCCCGCGATGGCGCGGACGCCGCCGAAGCTCAGCTCGACGTTGGCCAGGCTCAGCACCTCGCCTCCGGTGCGCCGGTCGAGCACGCGCGCCAGCAGTTCGGGGCGGGGAACGATCTCGCGGTGGCGCTCGAGCGGCCGGCGGTTCTTGTAGTCCAAAAGGTCGGCGATGCCGCCGGGGATGATCAGCACGATCAGCAGCAGGAGCGCGGCATAGAGGAACGTCGACCACTGGACCAGCGGCGCCGCGAACTCGGGGAGCACCGTCAGGACGATGGTACCGAGCGCCGGCCCCAGAATCGAGCCGCGCCCACCGATCAGGATGGCGATGAAGAACAGCACCGACATCTCGAAGGTGAAGGCGTCGGGCGTGATGTAGGACTGCAGCGAGGCGAACAGCCCGCCCGCCACGCCCCCCAGGGCGCCGGCGAACAGGAACACCGCGACCAGGAGCCTGGGCTTGGCGACGCCCGAGGCTTCGGCCGCGACCTCGGCGTCGCGGATGGCGACCAGCGCGCGCCCGAAGCGGCTCGATGCGAGATTGGCCGTCATCCAGGTCGCCAACGCGGCCAGGATGAAACAGAAATAGTAGAAGCCCCAGCCGGGATCGAAGGGCCAGGGAAAAACCGGCCCGGGCGTGCCGACGCCACCGCCGGTCACCTCCTTCCAGGCGAGCGCCACCTGCGTGACGATGGTGGCGAAGCCGAGCGTCGTCATGGCGAAATAGAAGGTGCGCAGTCGGAGCGCGGGAAGTCCGACGATGACGCCGAACAGCGCGCCGACCGCGCCGCCCGCGACCAACGCCAGATAAGGATGCCAGGCCGGTGTCGCGGTGCCGGCCGTCAGAGCGGCGGTGGTATAGGCGCCCAAGGTCAGCATCGATACCCAGCCGATGGCGATCTGGCCGGCATAACCCACCACGAGATTCAAGCCGGCCGACAGGATCCAGTAGATGAAGGCGCGCTGGGCGATGACGCCGATGTAGGAATCGTCGAGCAGCGGCAGAAGCAGGCCGACCAGGCCGAGCGCGATCCACGGCAAGGCGCCCTCGATCCGGGCGAGGCTGAGCGCCCGCACCGGCTGGGCAGGGGCGCTGGTGTCCGTCATACGCGCCGCGCCGTCGATGCGCCGGCCAGACCTTCGGGCCTGAGCAGCAGGACGATGATGAAGACCGCGAATACCGCGACCGCGGCGAAGATGCCGCCGACGAGGAAGTTGGCTGCCTGCTGGAAGAGGCCCAAGGCCAAGCCGCCGACCACGGCGCCGCGGTTGGACCCCATGCCACCCAAGGCGACCGGCACGAAGCCGTAGAAATTCAGGATCGACTGGTTGCCGAAGAAGGCCAGCAGCATCTCGGCGCCGGTGAAGCCCGCCAGCGTGCCGATCACGCCGGCCAGCGCAAAGCTCGCCATCCTGAGCTGCGTCTCGGGCAGGCCGAGGGCGCGGGCGGCGTAGCTGTCCTCGGCAATCGCCAGGAAGGCGCGGCCGATCAGGGTCTTGCGGTAGAGCAGCTCGAGCCCGACGATGGTGACGGCGCAGGCCAGCATCGGCAGCCAGAATTGCTGGTCGAGCCAGCCCGGCCCGATCGGGATCAGGCGCGGGAAGGGTTGCGCCTCGGTGCCCCATTCGACGGCGGTGAGCTGCTGGACCATCAGGGCGAAGGCGAGCGTCGACAGCACGTAGAGGTGCTGCTCGATGCTTTTCAGCACCGGCCGCACCGTCAGCAGCTCGGTGACCAGGCCAATCACGGCGCCGCAGGCGAGCACGAGCACCAAGCCCACGATCGCCGGCAGGCCCATCTTGGCGATGAAGAGCGCGCCCAGCACACCGCCCAGCATTCCCAGCATGCCCGCGGTGAAGCTGAACACGCGCGACGCCGAGAACATCACGTTGTACGTGATGCCGATCAGTGCGTAGACCGCTCCTACCGCAAGGCCGTAGGAAACGATCGATGCGAACATCGGCTAGGCGGCGTAGCCGGGAGCCAGGTTGAAGGCGCCGTCCTTGAGCGAGTTGACCTCGCACATCACGACCTCGCTGTCGGGGAAGCCGTTGTGCTGCTCCGGCGTCCAGGTGACGGTGCCGTAGACGCCCGGCCAGCCCTTGGTCTTGTTCCAGTGGGCGACGATGTCGTCGGCCTTCGGGCCGGCGGCCTTGAGCGTGTCGCCCATCATCTTGGCACCGTCCCAGCCGAGCGCGATCCACCACAACAGCGTGTCGCCCATCTCGATCTTGGCCTTCTTCAGGCGCTCGACGAATTCCTGGGCGCGCTCCGGCAGCTTGCCGTCGGCGAAGCAGACTTGGCGGAAGTTGTTCGAGTAGACCTTGTTCCAGTTCTCGGGCTTCTCGAGCAGCGCCTTGGTTTGTCCGGACCCCAGGGTCGTCTGGCCGACCACCGGCACGTCCCAGCCCATTGCACCGCGGGTATTGAGAATGCGCGACAGGAAGCCGGCGTTCACGCTCCACGGCATGATCGCCTGCGCGCCTGCGCTCTGCATGCGCAGCAGCTCGGGCTTGAGGTCGGGGTTCGCCGCATCAACATGGTTTTCGTAGACCACCTCGGCGCCCTTGGCCTTGAGCATCGGCACGTAGGTGTTGACGGAGGCCGTGCCGTAACCGGTCGTGTCGCTGATGACCGCGACTTTCTTGAGCTTGAGCACATCGACCACGTAATAGTTGGCGCCGCCGCCGACCTGCGTGTTGGTCGGCGCGATACGGAAGGCCATCGGATATTTCTTGACGTCGATCAGCTCGTCGACCCAGCACGGATGCAGCATCGGCACCTTGTCGCGCGCGATCAGCGGCGTCGCCGCCAGCGCCTCGCCCGAGTTGAGCGGGCCCCAGACGATGGCGACCTTCTGGCGCTGGGCGAGTTCGGCCACGGCGTTCACCGCCTTGGTCGGATCGCTTTGCGTGTCGCGCACGATCAGCTCGATCTTGCGTCCGTCGATGCCGCCGCCGGCGTTGATCTCGTCGACCGCGAGGACGGTGCCGCGATTGATGCCGATGCCGGTCGACGAGCTGGGTCCGGTCAGCGCCGGCAGGTAGCCGATCTTGATCGGTTCGTTGGCGGCGATCGCCGGAGCAGCCAGACCGCTGGCCAGCGACGCGGCGCCGACGGCGGATCCAGCCAGGACTTTGCGGCGTGTAATCGACATATCGTTCCCTCCCACGGGATTTGCTTGTGCGAGCAGCATAGCGCGTGGCCGAGTGCGGTCAAAGCCATGATGGAGCTGCTGTTGTGATACGCTTGGCCTCTTTGTAGAGTCAGGCATGCCCCAGCATATCGGAATAGCCGCTTGCTCTGCGGAGGGCGCGGCCCTCTGCTATCGAACCATCTGCGTGGAAGGCGCGGCGCTGCTTGGCCCGCACGCCCATCCGGAAGTGTCCATGCACACGCCCTCGCTCGCCGATTACATGGCGCACATCTACCGCGACGACTGGCCGCGCGTGGCCGAGCTGATGCTGGCCTCGGCGGACAAGCTCAAGAAGGCCGGCGCCGACTTCCTGATCTGCCCCGACAACACCATCCATCAGGCGCTGCCTCATGTCCTGCCACGCTCTCCCCTGCCCTGGCTGCACATTGCCGACGTGGTCGCCGCGGAGGCGGCCGCGCGCGGCTTCCGCCGCATCGGCGTGACCGGCACGCGCTGGCTGGTCGACAGCGAGGTCTACCCCGAGAAGCTTTCTGCCCGCGGCCTGGAGTACGTGCGTCCGAGCGTCGCCGAACGCGACGCGTGCAACCGCATCATCATGGACGAGCTGGTCCGCAGCACCTTCACGCCGCAATCGGTCGCCTACTTCCAGCGGGTGATCGGCGGCCTGAAGGACGGCGGCTGTGACGCCGTCGTGCTGGGCTGCACGGAGATCCCGCTGATCATCAACGACGCGAACTCGCCGCTGCCGACGCTGGATTCGACGCGGCTGCTGGCGCGGGCCGCGCTCAGGCGCGCGGCAGAGGACAAGGCGCTGGCGGCTTAGTCTTCCGGGACCGCGGGCCTCCAGGCCCGCATCATGATCATGAGCGGGCCTGGAGGCCCGCGGTCCGTCAAGAAGGCTGCAGCCCTGCCGCCACCGCGTCGTCGACCTTTTCCAGCCAGACGAACTCGAGCGCCTTGCGCACTTCCTCGGGGATGTCGTCGTAGTCGCGCCTGTTGCGGGCCGGCAGCATCACCCGCGTGATGCCGGCGGCGGCGGCGGCCACGACCTTCTCCTTGATGCCGCCGACCGGCAGGACGAGGCCGCGCAGGCTGATCTCACCGGTCATCGCCGTGTCGCTCCGGATGGTGCGGCCGGTGAGCAGCGAGGTGAGCGCCATGAACATGGCGACGCCGGCGCTCGGCCCGTCCTTGGGCGTGGCGCCGGCCGGCACATGGACATGGATGTCGCTCTTCTCGAACAGCGCCGGGTCGATTTTGAGCGTGGCGGCCTGGCTCTTGACCAGGCTCAACGCCGCCTGCGCGCTCTCGCGCATGACCTCGCCCAGCTGGCCGGTCAGCAGCAGCCGCCCGCCGCCCGGCGTGCGCGTCGCCTCGATGAACAGGATGTCGCCGCCGACCGGCGTCCAGGCGAGCCCGGTCGCCACGCCCGGAACGCTCGAGCGCATGGCGACTTCGTTCTCGAAGCGGACCGGCCCCAGGGTCTTCTCCAGCTCCTCGACGCCGATGCGCCTCTTGTCGGTCTTGCCCTCGGCAATCTCGACCGCGACATGGCGCAGAACCCGGCCGATCTCGCGCTCGAGGTTGCGTACGCCCGCTTCGCGGGTATAGCCCTCGATGATGCGCCGAAGCGACGCATCGTCGATCTCGACCTGTTCCGGCTTCAGCCCGTTGGCTTCGAGCTGGCGACGCACGAGATAGCGCTTGGCGATCTCGAGCTTCTCGCCCGCGGTGTAACCGCTGAGGGCAATGATCTCCATGCGGTCGCGCAACGGCCCTGGGATGGTCTCCAGCATGTTGGCCGTGGTGATGAACACGACGCGGCTGAGATCGAACGGCACGTCGAGATAGTTGTCGCGGAACGTCGAGTTCTGCTCGGGATCGAGCACCTCGAGCATGGCCGAGGCCGGATCGCCGTGGATGCCGGTGCCCATCTTGTCGATCTCGTCGAGCATCATGACGCAGTCGCGCGCGCCCGCCTTGCGGATCGCCTGGATGATGTTGCCCGGCAGCGCGCCGATATAGGTCCGGCGATGACCGCGGATCTCGGCCTCGTCATGCACGCCGCCCAGGCTGACGCGCGCGAACTTGCGGCCCATGGCGCGGGCGATCGACTGGCCGAGCGAGGTCTTGCCGACGCCGGGCGGCCCGACGAAGCACAGGATCGGCGCCTTGCCCTCGGGCGCCAGCTTGCGCACGGCGAGGTACTCGATGATGCGCTGCTTGATCTTCTCCAGGCCATAGTGATCCGCATCGAGGATGCGGCGCGCCTCGGCGATGTCGATGTCCTTCGGTTCGGGCGGCGCCCACGGCAGCTCGAGCAGCGTGTCGAGGTACGAGCGGATCATGCCGTACTCGGCCGCCGCCTCGGGCGTGCGCTGCAGCCGGCGCAGCTCCTTCTTCGCCGCCGCCTCGACGTCAGGCGGCATCTTGGCCTCGGCGATGGCCTTCTCGAGGTCGGCCAGGTCCTGCTTGTTGGAGCCTTCGTCGCCCAGCTCGCGCTGGATGGCCGCCATCTGCTCGCGCAGCAGCACCTCGCGCTGGCGGGTGTCGAGCGAGGCTTTGGTCTTGTTGCCGATCTCGGCCGACAGGCGCAGCACCTCGAGGCGATGGGCGAGCAGCTTGGACACCTTGTCGAGCCGCGGCGCGAGGTCGGTGGTCTCGAGGATATCCTGCTTCTCCGCCGGCGTGGCGTCGAGGTAGGTGATGGCGAGGTCGGCCAGCATGCCGGGGGCACTGGTCGCCTCCACGGTCTGGCGCAGCTCCGGCGGCACGCGCGGCAGCAGGTCGAGGACCTCGCGCACCTGTTCCTGCAGCACGTTGAAGCGGGCCTCGACCTCCGGTGCCGTCGACGTCGGCTCGGCGAGATGCAGGCCGCGGGCCAACAGGAAGGGGTAGCCTTCGACGAAGTCGGTGATGCGGAAGCGCTGGACGCCCTGGCAGATCAGGTGGTGGCCGCCCTCCGGGCTGGTGACGTAACGCACGATGTTGGCGACCGTGCCGATACGGTGAAGGTCGTTCGGCCCGGGGTTGTCCGTTTCGGCTTGGCGCTGCAGCACGATCAGAATCTGGCGCTGCTCGCGCACCGCCTGCTGGGCGGCGGCGATGGTTGTCGGACGGCCCAGCGTGATCGGAAACACGATCTCGGGAAAAAGCACGGTGTTGCGCACCGGCACGACGATCAGCGCGTCGGCGGGCAGCGGCCGGGTCGGCTGGCCAGTGGCGCCAGCGCCAGGATTCACATCCGGTGGGCTCATGACCGTGTCCTCTGCGGGGAGGCCTTGGGCAGCCTGATCACCAGGCAGCCGTTGGCGACGCCGCTCCGCGGCGCTTCATAACGTCCTGCCGGCAGCGGGATCTGACGCTCGAAGCGGCCCTGGGGCAATTCGAGCCGATGGATGATGGCCGTGCGGAGTTCAGCCGGCAGGACGCGCTCGCCGGAAATCATCAGGACGCCGCCGCGGATGACGAGATCGACCTTCTCGGCTTCGACGCCCGGCAGGGCGACGAAGATCAGGACGGCGTCGGCCGTCTCCAGCACGTCGGTCGGCGGCTCCCAGTTGACGCCGCGTGGCGAGCCCTGCCCGGGGGTGAATAGCTCGCGGTGCAGGCGCTCGGCGCGCGCCAGCATCTGCAGCGCTTCCGACCACATCCAGTTGCGGGAATCGTCGTTGGTCATGGGGCCCTATATAGGAAGCCGTTCAGCGGCGCGCCACTGCATGGCTCAGTTGCCGATCAGCGCCTGATAGACCAGGTCGCGCATCAGGTAGCGGTAGCGCAGGCGGGCAGCGGGCGACTGCATCA
>JABCYT010000013.1 GCA_013290035.1 Alphaproteobacteria bacterium | reverse complement strand
TGTTGACGCCCAGTTCCGACAGCACCAGCAGGCCGCCGACCACGACGATGACGGCGCCGGCGATGGCGCGCAGCAGCGGCATCAGGGTGCGCAGCCGCGAGGCGGCGATCTTGGCGTCGTCCTCGGCCTCGGCGGTAGCGTCGGCCGAGGGCAGAGGATTCGAGGCGATGTAGGAATCCATGCGGAACTTCACGAACCGCCAGAAGGCATAGATCACCACGGCACTCACCGCGGCGAGCTTGGCGCCGCGGTCGTGCGGCAGCCATTCTTCCGGCGTCATGGCGCCCAGTACGCGCACCATCAGGGCGTCGGCGATCAGGATGATGACATAGAGCCTCGCCACCAGGCGCAGGCAGTCGGCCACCACGTCGCCGGCCATCGGCAGCTCCGACATGATGTGGCGCGTGATGCGGTGCATCAGGGTCTCGAACAGAAGCAGCGTGATCAGCGCCGATTCGATGGCGGCGAGGCCGCGTGAGGCGGTGTTGCTGTCGGTCAGCGCGGCATAGATCGCCGCCATCCCCATCAGGCCGTAGAAGATCAGTCCGAACACCCACCAGTGGCGCGCCGTGTCGAGCTTCAGCCGGTAGCCGATCTTGCGCTCCGAGACCATGGCCGACAGCCAGGCCGTCATCTCGTTGCGCCAGTGCCAGACCACCCACAGCAGGCCGGCGGAGATCAGCGGCGCGTAGAGGATGATGGCCGCCCCGGTGACTTCGCGGCTGGCGCCCGTCGTCTCGAGCGCGCGGGCGACATGGCCACCGATCAGCGGCAGGACGATCACCCAGTTCAGCGCCACCAAGAGGCCGCGCGCCGCGGCATCGTCGACCGGCGCGATACGGCCCTCCGGCGTGCCGGGCCGGAGCCAGGCGCGAAACAGCAGGTTGAACGAGCGCCAGTAGAGCAGCGCATGGAAGATCTCCTGGCCGAGCTTGCCGCCGACGCCCTGGGGGTTGCCGATCCGGGCAAGCACGAGGCGGGCGGCGACCACGAGCGCCAGCAACGCCACCACATCGAGCAGCACGGCCAGCCCGAAGGCGCGCAGCGGCGAGTGGCCAACCAGGCGGTCGAAGCTGTTGAGCCGCGCCCGGCTCAGCAGCAGCCGTGCGATGTATTCCGCGGCCAGGCCGGCCACCACGATGCCCAGCACCAGGAGCGCGGTCCGGCCGCCCACGATGTCGGGCAGGTTGGCCAGATGCCGGCCCAGCGCGGGGAGCTGGTTCAGCGTGAATTCCAGCCGCTCGCTCAGGAGCGTGAGGAACGATCCCGTGGCGCCTTCGGCGCTGAAGGCGGTCCGGGCCGCGGCCGCGCCGGCCCACGCCGTGGCGAAACCGCCCAGCGCTGCTGCCCTGGCGAACCTTGACCGTGTCATCGTTCTTTCCCCGCGCGATAGACGGCAAACCCTAGGCCAAATAGTCCGAAGCCGCCAGACGACGGGCCATGGGCTGCTCGGCGAAATTCACATAAAGGGCGACACCGGCGCGCGGTGGCGCGCACTGGACCACAGCGCGACCATGGCATTATCGTTGCTCCTTGGAGCCTCGTGTAAGGAGTACCCATGGCCACCGAGACCATTCCCGTCATCGACCTCGGCCCGTTCCTCGCCGGCGAGGACGGCGCGCTCGACCGCACGGCCCGGGAACTGCGCTTTGCGCTCACCGAGATCGGCTTCTACTTCATCGTCAATCACGGTGTGCCGCGCGAGAAGATCCGGAGCGTGTTCGACCAGGTGAAGCGCTTCCATGAGCAGCCGGTCGACAAGAAGCTCGAGCTCAAGATCGACCTCAACAGCACAGGCTACCTGCCCCTGCGCGGCAATACGCTGCGCACCTCGACGATCCAGACCGGCACCAAGCCCAATCTCAACGAGGCTTTCTTCGTCAAGCGCGAGATGCCGGCCGATCATCCCGACGTGCTGGCCGATCGCCGCTTCCGCGGCGCCAATCGCTGGCCGCAGAATCTGCCGGGCTTCCGCGAGACCATCGTCGACTATTGCGACACGCTGGAACGGTTGGTGCAGAAGATGGTGCGGCTCTACGCCCGCGCCCTCGATCTGCCGGCCGAGTATTTCGACGGCCCGTTCAAGGAGCCCCAATACTCGCTCCGCATGACGCACTATCCGCACCAGGACGGCCCCGTCGAGGACGAGTTCGGCTTGGCGCCGCATACCGACACGAGCTTTCTCACCCTGCTCGCGCCCAACGACGTGCCGGGCCTCTCGATCCGCACGCAAAGCGGCAAGTGGATCGATGCGCCCGCGATCCCCGACGCCTATGTCGTGAATGGCGGCCAGATGCTGCAGCGCTGGACCAACGACGTTTTCCTCGCCACGCCGCACCGCGCCATCAACCGAAGCGGCGGCGAGCGCTACGCCATCCCGTTCTTCTGCGACAGCAACATCGACTGGCCGGTCGCCGCCGTGCCGACCACGGTCGGCCCCGACAAGCCGCCCAAGTATCCAACGACCTGGTACACCGACTACATGGTCTGGTACCAGAAGCGGAACTACGATGCGGTCTATCCGCAAGCGGCCGAGTGAGCGCGCTGTCGCAAGCCATCCCCGTCGTCGATCTGGGGCCTTATCTCGCAGGCGAGCCCGGCGCGATGAAGCGTGCTGCTGACGAGCTGCGCTTCGCCCTGACCGAGATCGGTTTCTACTTCATCGTCAATCACGGCGTGTCGGACGCCTTGATCCGCGAGACCTTCCGCCAGGCCGCGCGCTTCCACGCCCTGCCGCTCGACCGCAAGATGGATATCAGGATCGACCGGCACAATGTCGGCTACCTGCCCATGCGCGGCGATACACTGCGCACCTCGACGGTGCAGACCGTCACCAAGGCCAACCTGAACGAGGCGCTGTTCGTGGCGCGCGACCTGCCGGCCGACCATCCCGACGTGCGGGCCGACCGGCGGTTCCGCAGCGCCAATCGCTGGCCCCAGGATCTGCCCGGCTTCCGGGAGACGATTGTCGGTTATTGCGACACCCTGGAGCGGCTGGTGCGGGAGCTGGTGCCGCTCTATGCCGTGGCACTCGGCCTGCCGCCGGCCTATTTCGATGAGCCGTTCAGGGACTTCCAGTACAAGCTGCGGGCGACCCACTATCCGAACCAGCCCGCCGCCCTCGACGATGAGTTCGGCATCGCGCCGCATACCGACACGAGTTTCCTCACCCTGCTGGCGCCCAACGACGTGCCTGGCCTCTCGATCCGCACGCAAGGCGGCACGTGGATCGATGCACCCGCCCTGCCGGGCGCCTATGTCGTCAATGGCGGGCAATTGCTGCAGCGCTGGACCAACGATGTCTTCCTCGCCACGCCGCACCGCGCGGTGAACCGGAGCGGCGGCGAGCGCTACGCGCTGGCCTTCTTCTGCGACGGCAACATCGATTGGCCGATCGCCGCGGTTCCGACCTGCGTCGGTCCGGACAAGCCGCCGAAGTATCCGACGACCTACTACACCGACTACATGGTGCAGTATCAGAAGCGCACCTACGACTTATTGGCCACCGAAACCCGGCAAGCGGCCGAGTGAGCGACATACCGCGCTTGCTAAAGGTGGCAGATCCCGAGACGAAATAGATGCCGTCCCCTACCCTCGCCAAAGTCGAGGCGCACGTCTTCCGCGCGCCGATCCAGGAGCCGGTCCGCACCTCCTTCGGCACCATGGCCGAGCGGGTCGCGGTATTCGTCAAGGTCGAGGACAGCGACGGCGCGCGCGGTTGGGGCGAGATCTGGTCGAACTTCCCGACCGCCAGCGCCGAGCACCGCGCGCTCCTGTTCGCCGACATTGTGGCGCCGCGCGCGCTCGGCAAGTCGCTCGACGATCCGGTGACGCTGTGGGCGGAGATCGACCGGGCGCTGCATGTGCTGCGCGTGCAGAGCGGCGATGCCGGCGCGCTCTCGGCCGCCGCAGCGGGCCTCGACCTTGCGATCCACGATCTGCGCGCGCGCAAGCGCGGCCTGCCGCTGTGGCGGGCCCTGGGCGGAACCGACGACTCGGCCGTGCCGATCTATGCCTCGGGCCTCAATCCCGGGCGCGCCGCCCGCGACACCGTCGAACGCACGCGCGCGGCGGGCTATCGCGCCTACAAGATCAAGGTCGGCTTCGGCGAGGAGGCCGATCTCGGCTCGCTGCGGCCGGTGGCAAAGGAACTGAAAGCCGGCGAACGGCTGATGGTCGACGTCAACCAGGGCTGGGACCTGGCAACGGCTTGCCGCATGGCGCCGAAGCTCGCCGAGTTCGGGTTGGATTGGATCGAGGAACCCTTGCCGGCTGACCGGCCGACGGCCGAATGGACGCAAGTTGCCGCCGCCGCCCCGACCCGGCTTGCCGGCGGCGAGAATTTGCGCGGTGCTGGCGCCTTCCAGGACGCGATCGATTTAGGCCTCCTCGGCGTCATCCAGCCCGATGCCGCCAAATGGGGCGGCCATTCCGGCTGCCTGCCGGTGGCACGGGCGGCGCTGGCGGCCGGCCGCACCTATTGCCCGCACTTCCTGGGCGGCGCCGTCGGACTGATGCATTCGCTGCACCTGCTGGCCGCCGTGCGCGGACCGGGCCGGCTCGAGGTCGACGCCAACCCCAATCCGCTGCGCGAAGGGCTGCTGGGCGACCTTTTGGCCGTCACCGAAGGATGCGTGTCGCTTCCCGACGGCCAGGGACTCGGTCTAGAACCTGACCTGAAGCCGCTCGCCAATCTCAGAAGCCTGCATATCGAGCGGCACGCGTAGAAAAGGGAAACGCCATGCTCGGCCTGATGCAAGACCGCCCGCTGCTGATTTCGCAGATCATCGACTATGCCGCCGCCTACTATCCCGACGTCGAGATCGTCTCGCGCACCGTCGAGGGGCCGATCCACCGCTACGGCTACCGCGATGCGGCCAAGCGGGCCAAGCAACTCGCCGAGGCGCTGCAGGGGCTGGGCATCAAGCTCGGCGACCGGGTCGGCACCATCGCCTGGAACAGCTACCGCCATTTCGAGCTCTATTTCGGCATCTCCGGCATCGGCGCGGTGCTGCACACGCTAAACCCGCGGCTGGCGCCCGAGCATGTGGCCTATATCGCCAACCATGCCGAGGATCAGGCGATCTTCGTCGACCTCAACCTACTGCCGATCGTCGAAGGCGTGTGGGACAAGCTCAAGACCGTGAAGCACGTCGTGCTCATGACCGACCGCGCCCACATGCCGGCGTCCTCCAAGATCCCCAACCTGCTCTGCTATGAAGAGCTGATCGCGGACAAGCCGGGCACGCTCGAATGGCCGGACTTCGACGAGCGCACGGCGTCGTCGCTCTGCTACACCTCGGGCACGACCGGGAACCCGAAGGGCGTGCTCTACTCGCACCGTTCGACGGTCATCCATTCGATGATGATGTGCTCGGGCCCGGTGCTGGCGCTCGACCCCGACACCACCATCCTGCCCGTGGTGCCGATGTTCCACGCCAATGCCTGGGGCCTGGTCTATGCCGCGCCGTTTTGCGGCGCCAAGCTCGTCTTCCCCGGCCCCAAGCTCGACGGCGCCAGCATCTACGAGCTTCTGGACAAGGAGCAGGTGACGATGAGCGCCGGCGTGCCGACGGTGTGGCTGGCCCTGCTCGAATACTGCGCCCAGAACAAGCTCAAGATGTCGTCGGTCAAGCGCACCCTGATCGGCGGTTCGGCCGTGCCGCTCGCCATGATCGAACGCTTCTGGCAGGAGCACGGGATCGAGGTGGCGCAGGGCTGGGGCATGACCGAGATGAGCCCGCTCGGCACCATCACCCGCTTCAACAGGGGCGAGCGCGGCCTGCCTGAGGCGGAGCGCTTCGCCATCACCGCCAAGCAGGGCCGGCCGGTGTTCGGTTGCGAGATGAAGATCATCGACGACGCCGGCAACGACCTGCCGAGCGACGGCTCGGTGTCGGGCAACATGGTGGTGCGCGGTCCGTGGATCGTGAAGGGCTACATGAAGGGCGACGGCAAGAGCCAGTTCCTCGACGACGACTGGTTCCAGACCGGCGACGTCTGCAAGATCGAAGCGGACGGCTCGGTGGTCATCACCGACCGCTCCAAGGACGTCATCAAGTCGGGCGGCGAATGGATCAGCTCGATCGACCTCGAGAACGCCGCCATGGGCTGCCCGGGCGTGGCCGAGGCCGCCGTGATCGGCGTGCGCCATCCCAAATGGGACGAGCGGCCGCTGCTGATCGTGGTGCGCCGGCCCGATGCCGACGTCACCAAGGACGACCTGCTGAAATTCCTCGACGGCAAGATCGCCAAATGGTGGATGCCCGACGACGTGCAGTTCGTCGACGCCATCCCGCACGGCGCCACCGGCAAGATCCTGAAGACGGCGCTGCGCAAGCACTTCGAGGACTACAAGCTGCCGACGGCGTAATCTTGCCGGACCGCACCGCTGGGATGGTCGGCACGAGCCCCCACGCCTACCGCAGGGCGGCACCGTGAGCCGCGCGCGGCTCCGCCTCGCCGTCTGCCGCGGTTCGCGCTAGGCTACGGTCCACCATGACCATCGATATCCAACCCATCGATCCCGTGAACCGGGCCTTCTTCGCGGGCGTCGTATCGGGCCTCGACCTCACGCGCCCGCTGTTGAAGAACGAGGTCGCCGCCGTCCATGCCGGCATGGACCGTTTCGGCGTGCTGGTGTTCCACGACCAGAAGATTGACGACGACCAGCAGCTCGTGTTCAGCCGCAGCCTGGGCCCGCTCGAGCAGGCCACGGGCGACATCGCCGCCCCCGAGGACCGGCGGGTCAGCATGGACCTGAACGACATCTCCAACCTCGACAAGAACAACAAGGTGCTGGCGCGCGACGACCGCCGCCGCCTGTTCGGCCTGGGCAACCAGCTCTGGCACTCCGACTCCTCCTTCAAGCCGGTGCCGGCGAAATATTCGCTGCTGTCGGCGCGCCACATCCCGCCGGCCGGCGGCAACACCGAGTTCGCCGACATGCGCGCGGCCTACGACGCGCTCGACGACAAGACCAAGCGCGAAGTGCACGACCTGATCTGCCTGCACAGCCAGATCTTTTCGCGCGGCATCCTGGGCTTCACCGATTTCACCGACGCCGAGCGCGAGAAATGGGCGCCGGTCCGCCAGCGCCTGGTGCGCCGCCATCCCACCACCGGCCGGCTGTCGCTCTATCTCGCCAGCCATGCCGGCGGCATCGAGGGTTGGCCGGTACCCGAGGCACGCGCCTTCCTGCGCGACCTCACCGAGCACGCCACGCAGCGACGGTTCGTCTATGCCCATGTCTGGCGGCCCTACGACCTCGTGATGTGGGACAACCGCGTCACCATGCATCGCGCCCGACGCTACGATCACGCCGAGGTGCGCGACATGCGGCGCACGACGCTCACCAACGAAGTCTCGAGCCTGGAGCAGGCGCCCCAATCCCTGTCCCACTAGCGCAATGCGCCTGCAGTTTCTCGGCTCGGGCGATGCCTTCGGCAGCGGCGGCCGCTTCAACACCTGCTTCCATCTCGAGCGCGCCGCCCACGGCAACGTGCTGATCGATTGCGGCGCTTCCTCGATGGTGGCGATCCGCAAATGGCAAGTCGATCCCAACGGCATCTCGACCGTGCTGGTGAGCCATCTTCACGGCGATCATTTCGGCGGCCTGCCCTTCTTCCTGCTCGACGCCCAGCTCATCAGCCGCCGCACCGCGCCGCTGCTGTTCGCCGGGCCGCCCGGATTGCGCGACCGGCTGATGATCGTCATGGAGGCGATGTTCGCCGGCTCAACCAAGATCCAGCAAAAGTTTGCGCTGGAGATCCACGAGCTCGCGCTGCACGAGCGGGCCCTGCTGAACGGTCTCGCCGTCACGCCCTACCTGATGAAGCATTTTAGCGGCGCGCCGTCCTATGCGCTGCGCATCGAGACCGAAGGCAAGGTGCTCACCTACTCGGGCGACACCGAATGGGTCGACGCATTGATCCCGGCCGGACGCGGCGCCGACCTGTTCATCTGCGAGGCCTATTTCTTCGACAAGGTGATGAAGTACCACATCGACTACACGACCCTGGCCAAACGCCTGCCCGAGATCGGCGCCAAGCGCACCATCGTCACCCACATGAGCGCCGAGCTTTTGGGCCGCCAAAGCGAGATCGCGCTGGAGGCCGCGCACGACGGTCTGGTCGTGGAGTTCTAAGGCTTCGGCCCCCACTCCTGCACAACCGTCTCGCTCGCCGGGTCGAGCATGCGGGTATTGCGCAGCACCAGCCCGTGCTTCTTCAGGGGTTCCTCCGCCGCCACGCCGTGGCCGACGCCGGGAAAGACCGGCCGGCCGCGCGGGACGCTCACCGGCGCGCGCGTCAGGAAGAAGGCGTCGTAGCCGATGCTCAGGAACAGGGCGAACACGTCGGTGCCGCCCACCACCGCCAGGATGCCGTCCTCGATGCCGAGCCGATGCCATGCCTCGTCGAAGGACGCAGTACCGGGGTTCCACTGCACGACATTGGGATTGTCGGGGTCGACGATGACTCGCTGCACGCGCCGCGTCAGCAGGATGCGCTTGCGCGCCTTCTCCCTGGGCCCGCCTTCGGCCGAGTGCCGGCCGTTGGCGACCGCCGACGCCCGTTCGAGCGACTCCTGGTAGAACTGCTGGTCAGCGGGGATTTTGAGCTCCTCGGGGAAGGAGCCGTCCGACTTGGCGATCATGCCTTCGCGTGAGACGACGGCGTAGCCTTCGATACGGGGACGTTTGCTCGTCATTCAGGCCTCGTTCACACGCCCATCGCGCCGATGATGGCGCCCTGTATAACGAGCACGCCCAGCCAATGGAGGCCATCAATAACCGTGAGCAGCGGCCGGCGCTGGCCGAACGAATAGTTGACCGCCAGGGTGGTGATCACGAAGCCCAGCCACATGAACAGCGCCGAGATGACGCCGTTCTTGAGCGTGACCTGGCCCGGCCCGAGATGGCCGATGCCGCCCGCCAGCACCCAGGCCATGATCAGGAGCGCCACGATCGAAACCACGAAGGGCACGGGCGAGCGATTGGCCGCCAGCGCGTCCTTGGCCATGCCGATCGCCGCGCGCCACTGCTTCGACAGGCCCATGTAATAGACCGCGCCAAAGGCGAAACCTGCGACCGCCGCGATCAGGACGGCGAGATGGTTGATGCCGGCGAATGCCATGGATCTCCTCCCAGGTTCACGCCAGCCTAGCGCGCTCCCGCAAGGAAATCGCCATCCGCCTCGACCTCGGTCGCAGTCTGGGGAACTGTGGCGACAGCCAGTCTGCGGTGCTAGTCTTTGGACATTGCGCAAGACCGCAGCGCTTCGCCTGTCGAGGTGTCCATGCGCGCGCCCAATCTTTTTGTCGTCCTGGCCGTCGTTGGCTCCGCCCCTTCGTCCTGCACTGCCCCGCCTGCCGAGAATGTGGCGGCGGCGCCTGCCGTCGTGTCGGGCGGCACGAGCACGCCGTCGGAGCCTTGGACCTCTGCGCCACTGCCTGTCTATTCGGAAGCCAGCGAGACATCCTACCTGCTGCCCTACCCCTGTTATTATTGTCCACCGGGCTATCGCCTCGTGCCGCGGCACCACCACCATGCCGGGGCGTCACACCATCACAAGTAACGCGCTCTCCGCACGGCGGAACCCGAGGCCGCTGGGCGGCGCGCGTTGGTATTGCTAAGACAGGGCCAACTCAACGGCCACTTCCAGGGAAGAACGCCCATGACCGACGCAGTGCTTCGCTCCACGCAGGGGCGCATCGGAATCCTGACCGTCAACAATCCGCCGGTGAATGCGCTGGCTGCCGCGGTGCGCGACGGCATCAAGGAGGGCGTCGAAGCCTTCGGCAAGGATGGCAACATCGACGCCATCGTGCTGATCGGCGGCGGCCGCACCTTCATCGCCGGCGCCGACATCCGCGAGTTCGGCAAGCCGCCCAAAGGCGCCAACCTGAACGACGTCATCGCCACCATGGAGAACTGCCCCAAGATCGTCGTCGCCGCCCTGCACGGCACGCCGCTGGGCGGCGGCCTGGAGACGGCGCTGGGCGCGCACTATCGCGTCTCGCTGGCCTCGACGCGCGTCGGCCTGCCCGAGGTCCATCTCGGCCTGCTGCCGGGCGCCGGCGGCACGCAGCGCCTGCCGCGCCTCACCGGCGCGAAGTACGCGCTCGACGCCATCATCGCGGGCCGCCACATCCCGGCGCCCGAGGCCAAGAGCAAGGGCATCGTCGACGCCATCGTCGAGGGCGATCTCCTGGCCGGCGCGGTGGCGCATGCCCAGATGCTGGTTGCCCAGAAGGCGCCGCGGCGCCGGGTCCGCGACCTCAAGGCGACGCTCGAAACGTCCGACCTGTTCAAGGAGACCGAGAAGGCGATCGCCCGCCGCGCGCGCGGCTTCAAGGCGCCGTGGAGCATCATCAAGTGCGTGCAGGCCGCAGTCGAGCTGCCGTTCGACGAAGGCCTGAAGCGCGAGCGCGAGCTGTTCCTGGAATTGCTGACGTCGCAGGAGTCGGCGGCGCAGCGCTACTACTTCTTCGCCGAGCGCGAGGCGGCCAAGGTGCTCGACGTTCCGGCCGACACGGCGCAGCGCGAGATCAAGAAGGCGGGCATCGTCGGCGCCGGCACGATGGGCGGCGGCATCGCCATGAACTTCGCCAATGCCGGCATCCCGGTCAGCCTTCTCGAGGTGAAACAGGAGGCGTTGGACCGCGGGCTCAAAACCATCCGCACCAACTACGAGAACACCGCCAAGCGTGGCGGCATGAAAGCCGAGGACGTCGACAAGCGCATGGCGCTGATCAAGCCGACCCTGACCTACGACGATCTCAAGGATGCCGACGTCATCATCGAGGCGGTCTTCGAGACCATGGAAGTGAAGGAAGGCGTCTTCAAGAAGCTCGACGAAGTCGCCAAGCCGGGCGCGGTGCTGGCCACAAACACGTCGGGCCTCGACGTCAACCAGATCGCCAACTACACCAAGCGGCCGGGCGACGTGATCGGCATGCACTTCTTCTCGCCGGCCAATGTCATGAAGCTCTTGGAGAACGTGCGCGGCAAGGCGACCCAGAAGGACGTCATCGCCACCGTGATGTCGCTCAGCAAGAAGATCGGCAAGATCCCGGTGCTGGTCGGCGTCTGCGAGGGCTTCGTCGGCAACCGTATGCTGCGCCAGCGCGGCATCCAGTCGGCCTACATGCTGGAGGAAGGCGCCCTGCCGCAGCAGATCGACAAGGTGATCTACGATTTCGGCTTCCCGATGGGCCCCTTCGCCATGAGCGACCTCGCCGGCAACGACGTGGGCTGGCGCATCCGCCAGGGCAAGAAGGAGAAGGAGCAGCGCAACGTGCGCTACACTGGCTACATCGCCGATGCGATCTGCGAGCTCGGCCGCTTCGGCCAGAAGACCGGCTCGGGCTACTTCAAGTACAACCTGCCCGACCGCACGCCGATCCCCGATCCCGAGGTCGAGAAGATCATCGAGGAGACCTCGAAGAAGCTCGGCATCACGCGGCGCGCCATCTCCGACCAGGAGATCCTGGAACGCTGCCTCTACCCGATGGTGAACGAGGGCGCCAAGATCCTGGCCGAGGGCATGGCCCAGCGCTCGCTCGACATCGACGTGATCTGGGTCAACGGCTACGGCTGGCCGGTCTATCGCGGCGGCCCGATGTGGTGGGCCGACAACGTGGTCGGGCTCAAGACCGTCCACGACGCCCTGCTGAAGTACCGCGACGCTTCCGGCGACCCGTTCTGGGAGCCCGCACCGCTCCTCAAGAAGCTGGTGCAGGAGGACAAGAAGTTCTCTAGCGTCTGACGTCCATTCGTTGCCTACCCCCTCCCTGCCTCTCCCGTCTGACGGGGGAGGTGGCCCGAAGGGCCGGAGGGGGAACGCCACGGCAAAGTTCTCAAGGAGGAAATTCATCATGGCCGACGCCGTCATCGTCTCCACCGCCCGCACGCCGATCGGCAAGGCGTTCCGCGGCATCTTCAACGACACCCACGGCGCCGACATGGGCGCGCATGTCATCAAGCATGCCGCCGAGCGGGCCAAGGTCGATCTGGCCGAAGTCGAGGACGTGATCCTGGGCTGCGCCGCCCCCGAGGGCACCACCGGCTCCAACGTGGCCCGTGTCTCGGCGATGCGCGCCGGCGCCCCGGTCAGCGTCTCCGGCGTCACCGTCAACCGCTTCTGCTCGTCGGGGCTGCAGACCATCTCGATGGCCGCCCAGCGCGTGCTGGTCGACAAGGTTCCGGTGATGATCGCCGGCGGTCTCGAATCGGTGTCGCTCGTGCAGGGCCCGCCGGGCGGCAACAAGAACCGCCTGGTGAATCCTTGGGTGCAGGAGCACGTGCCGGGCATCTATCACGCCATGATCACGACAGCCGACACGGTGGCGGCGCGCTACAAGATCAGCCGCGAGTACCAGGACGAATATTCGCTGCAGAGCCAGATGCGCACGGCGGCGGGCCAGCAGGCCGGCAAGTTCGACGACGAGATCGTGCCGATGGAAACCACGATGATCGTCACCGACAAGAACACCCAGGAGACCTCCAAGAAGACGGTGACGCTCACCAAGGACGAGGGCAACCGGCCCGACACGACGCTCGAGGGCCTGGCCAAGCTGCAACCGGTGGCGGGTCCCGACAAGTGGATCACCGCCGGCAATGCGAGCCAGCTCTCCGACGGCGCGTCGGCTGCGGTGATCATGAGCGACGCCGAAGCCGCCAAGCGCGGGCTGAAGCCGCTCGGCATCTACAAGGGCCTGGTCGTGGCCGGCTGCGAGCCCGACGAGATGGGCATCGGCCCTGTCTATGCCATTCCCAAGCTGCTGAAGCGCTTCGGATTGAAAATGGACGACATCGACCTCTGGGAGCTGAACGAGGCCTTCGCCGTGCAGGTGCTCTACTGCCGCGACAAGCTCGGCATTCCCAACGACAAGCTCAACGTCAATGGAGGCTCGATCTCGATCGGCCATCCCTTCGGCATGACCGGCGCGCGCTGCACCGGCCACGCCCTGATCGAAGGTCGCCGCCGCAAGGCCAAAAACGTCGTGGTGACGATGTGCATCGGCGGCGGCATGGGCGCCGCCGGGCTGTTCGAGGTTGTGCAGTAAGCGCTAGTCCTTCGCATGCGTCCTCTCCCCCGCTTGGGGGAGAGGCTTCGCCCTCCAGGGCATAATCAAAAGAGAGCCGGCGATCAGGCAGCCATAGGCCGCCATGCCCATCGCGATCGCGACGAACACGCCCTCCAGTCCCAGGCCCATCTTGTCGACGGCGAACCAGCCGCCGAAGGTCGTGACGGCCATGCGCGCGACGCTGCCCATGGTCGGCACCGCCATGCGGCCCGCACCCTGGCCCGCGAAATAGAGCGTCAGGCCCAGTCCGAACAGGCAATAGAACGGCGCCACGTGCGTGATGTAGGAGACGCTGGCGGCGACCACCGCGACGTCCGCGGTGAACAGCAAGGACCAGCTTTCGGCCGCAAGCGCCACCGCCCAGCCGATCAGGCCGATCGTGGCAAACGAGACCAGGCCGCCGACCCACGCGACCTTGACCGCGCGACGCCAGGCACCGGCGCCGGCCGCCACGCCGACCAGGGTCGTGAGGCCCGTTCCGATGCCGAAGGCGATCGGCGCCACCATGTATTCCAGGCGCACGCCGATGCCGTAGCCGGCCAGCGCCGCGACGCCGAAGCGACCGACCAGGCCGGTCATCACCATGGCGGTGACGTTGGCGAGCAGCGTCGTGAACGAGCCCAGCACGCCCACCCGCAGGATCTCCACGAACAGCCGGCGTTGCAGGCGAACGCCGGCAATGGCGGGCGTGAAGCCCAGCCTGCCGCACCACAAGGCGCGGGCCAGCACGAACACCATCGCGCCCGTGACCACGATGGAGGCGATTGCCAGGCCAATGAGGCCAAGCCCCGGCCACGGTCCGACACCGAGCGCCAGGAAACCTGCCAGCAGCACATAGATCAGGGACGCCACTAGGCCGTAGCGGCCCGGCGTGGCGGCGTCGCCACCACCGCGCAGCAGCGCGCCCAGGAAAGCGCTGACCCACGACAGCACCGCGCCGCTGAACCAGACGTGGCTGTACGAAGCGGCGCGCTGCAAGGCGGACCCGGCGCCGCCCATCAGGCCAAACAGCCAAGGTCCGACCGTCCAGGCGAGCGCCGTGAAGCCAAGGGCGAATGCTGTGGCCAGGATCAGCGCATGCAGGACGAGCCCGCGCGCATCGTCGAGCCGCCCCGCGCCCAACGCGCGCGCCAAAGCCGAGGCGACGGCGCCACCCATGCCGCCATTCGCCAGGTTCAGCATCAGGGCCTGGAAGGGGACGACCAGGGCGATGGCCGCCAACGCGTCCGTTCCCAGGCGGCCGATGTAGTAGATATCGATGGCAGCGACGAAGATCTGCACCACCATGAGCGCGGTCGTGGGTCCGGCCAGGCGCAGCAGACTCCGCCCGATGGGTGCGGTCAAAAGAGGATGAGACAAGAGGAGCTCCGGAGAACAGCGTGTGCACGGGCGTTGCCGTGCGTGCTCCCGTCATCCGACAGGAGGCCGAAACCGGTCATGAAGTCGGACGTCGTGCCGACCTTCGGACCGTGTGGCTAGCGCTGACTCAAGTCGAAGTATCCTCCGATGGTGCCGGCACCGTAGCGAACGCTGTCGCGCCGCGCAACGCCGCTTCGAGCAGCACCAGGCGATCGTTGCCCCAGAACAGCCGATCGCCGAGGAAGAAGGTCGGAACGCCGAACGCGCCGCGGGCGGCGGCCTCATCGAGCAGGCCTTCGTGGCGGGCGCTCGTCTCGGTTGCCGCCAGGTCCCGTCGAAAGGCCGCCGGGTCGAGGTCCAGGCGATCCGGCAAAGCCGAGATCACCGTGTCATCGATCACCGTCCCCTCGACGAAGATCAACTGCTGCAGCAGGCGGCAACACGGCACCAGCGCACCCTGCCTGTCGGCCGCCAGGCAGGCCAAGGCGAGCGCCTCCGGATCCACCCTGAAGGCGACGGGCTCGCGAAACGGGATGCCATAGAAGCTCGCCCAGCAGCACGCGTCGTACTCGCGATAGCCCCAATCATACTGGCCCGAGACCGGCGCGGCGCGGAACGGATTGCCGCCGCGTCGGTCCATGAGCGCGCCGCTGGCGATCGGCTTCCAGACGAAGTGGCAACCGTACGTCGCCTCGATGCGATCGAGCTGGCTCGCGGCGAGATAAGAGTAGCGGCTGCCTAGTCCGAGGTAGAAATCGATGGTGACGGCGTCAGCCACGGACCTCCATCAGCGCCGGTTGCGGCGCAGATCCTCTTCGTCCTTCCACATCAGGAACTGCGGGCCGAGGTCGGTGATCTTGGTGGCGCCCATCTGCGCCATGCTGATGTCGATCTCGCGGCGGAAGATCTGCAGCGCCTTGGCCGCCCCGGGCACGCCGCCCGCCGTCACGCCATAGAGCGTCGGCCGGCCGACGAACACGAATTTCGCCCCGGTGCAGAGCGCGATCAGGGCATCGAGGCCGCGGCGCACGCCGCCGTCCAGCATCAGGGTCATCTTGTCGCCGACGGCGTCGCGGATCGACGGCAGCACCTCGAGCGGCGACGGCGCATTGTCGAGCTGTCGCGCACCATGGTTGGAGACCATGAGGCCGTCGACGCCCAGCGCATGGGCGCGGATCGCGTCGTCGGGATGCATGATGCCCTTCAGCACGAAGTTGCCCTTCCACAGCTCGCGGTAGCGCTCGACATGCTTCCAGGTCATCGGCGCGCGGTTCTGATAGGCGACGAGATCGGCCACCTTCTCGGCCGTGGCGCCCGGCCCGGCATACTTGGCCCAGTTGTCGAAATAAGGCGTGCCGTGGCGCAGCC
>JABCYT010000012.1 GCA_013290035.1 Alphaproteobacteria bacterium | reverse complement strand
CCGTGCCGAAGCGGTCGCCGATCTCGGCATCGAATTCCGCCGGACCCTTCCACCAGATCTCGCGCGGCTTGCCGTGGCCTGGATCGGAAAGCGGCAGGAACCAGAAATCGAGGATATCGCGGATGGACGGGCCGTCGGTCATGCGGCTTAGATAGGCCGGCGGCGCTGATGCCGTCGAGAGAGGAAACTTCGTGGGCAAGGTCAAAAACGTCCTGTTCATCATGTGCGATCAGCTGCGCGCCGATCACCTGTCGTGCGCCGGCCATCCGCACCTCGAGACGCCCGCTATCGACAGTCTGGCGCGGCGGGGCGTCCTGTTTCCACGCGCCTATGTGCAGTCCGGCGTCTGTGGCCCCTCGCGCATGTCCTATTACACCGGCCGCTACATGTTCAGCCACGGCGCCACCTGGAACCGCGTGCCCTTGTCCCTGCGCGAACGCACCATCGGCGACTACCTGCTGCCGACCGGCGTGCGCGTGGCGCTGGCCGGCAAGACGCACGTGCTGCCCGACACCGACGGTCTGGAGCGTTATGGCATCGAAGGCGGCTCGGCACTGGCCGCGCTGATGCGCACCGGCCGCTTCGAGGAGCTCGATCGCTACGACGGCCATTCGCCGCCCGGCAACGAGAGCGGCTATGCCGCCTATCTGCGCGCGCAGGGCTACAACTCCGACGATCCGTGGAGCGACTATGTGATCGCAGCGAACGGACCCGACGGAGAAAAAGTCTCCGGCTGGCACATGCGCAACGTTCATCTGCCCGCGCGTGTCGCGGAGGAGCATTCCGAAACCGCCTACATGACGCGCGAAGCGATGCGCTTCGTCGACGACATGGGCGAGCAGCCGTGGTTCCTGCACCTCAGCTACGTCAAGCCGCACTGGCCCTACATGGCGCCCGCGCCCTATCACAAGATGTACGGCGCCAAGGACTGCCTGCCGCTCAATCGCGACGACTCGGAACTGCTGGACCAGCACCCCGTGCTGGCCGCCTATCGCCAGCACGAGGAATCGGTGTCGTTCCAGCGCCCCGAGGCGCCCGGCACCGTGCGGCCGGCCTATATGGGCCTGATCAAACAGATCGACGACTGGCTCGGCCGCCTGTTCGACCATCTGAAGAAGCTCGGCCGCTTCGACGACACGCTGATCTTCTTCACCGCCGACCACGGCGATTTTCTGGGCGACCACTGGCTGGGCGAGAAGGAGATGTTCTACGAGGAGGCGTTGCGCGTGCCCTTCATCGTCTACGATCCCGATCCGGCGGCCGACGCCACGCGCGGCACCGTCGATCGCCGCTTCGTCGAGGCGATCGATGTCGTGCCGACGATCCTCGCGGCGCTGGGGCAGCCGGCGTACGAGCATCTCGTCGAAGGCCGGTCGCTGCTGCCGCTGCTGCGCGGCGGAAAAACCGAGACCTGGCGCGACGCGGTGTTCTCCGAGCTCGACTATTCCTTCCGCGAGGCACGGCTGCTGCTGAAGCGCGCGCCGCGCGACTGCCGCGCCATCATGGTGCGCACCGACCGCTGGAAGTACGTCTGGTGGCAGGATTTCCATCCGATGCTGTTCGATCTCGACAACGATCCGAAGGAATTGCGCGACCTCGGCGCCAACGATGCCTACGGCCATGTCCGCCGCGCGATGGAGGATCGCCTCGACGCCTGGCTCAAGGCGCGCAAGACGCGGGTGACGGTCGACGACGCCTATGTCGAGGCCCGTACCGCGACGCACAGGAAGCACGGGATCCATTTCGGGGTCTGGTGAGCGCGCTGTCTTGCAATTGCCATAGGCTCGACCCACCATCGAAATTGGTCACCCTTGCGTCGCGAGCGTCACAAGGACTGTCATGGCGATGAGGCTCTATCAGCGAATCACCGACATAATCCGAGCGGCCTACAGCCGACGAATCGCGACGCCGGCCGTCCTGGACGCAGCTTCATACTTTCCGGCGAGTGTGACGTTCTCCGGCACGTGGGAGGCGTTGCGTGCCGAAGCCCTGACGCTCGCCGAAGGTTTCAGCCAGATCCCGCGCTTTCACGAGATCATGGAAGAACAGGCGCCCATCTCCGACAACGATGGCCGCGACTGGCGCCTGTTCATCCTGAAGGCTTACGGCATCGAGCTGGCGCACAACATGGCCAGATGTCCGCGGCTCGCCGCCCTTGTGCGCGGCCGGCCCGAGGTCCTGTCGGCGTCGATCACCTTTCTCGGGCCGCGCAAGCACATCCCCAAGCACCACGGTCCGTTTCGCGGCGTGCTGCGCTTCTACCTTGGATTGTCGGTGCCCCAGGCCGCCGACGGCGAGCCGGCGGTCCTGATGGTTCTGGACGGCCGCTCCTATCGATTGGGTGACGGCAAGTGGCTGCTGTGGGACGATACCTATTCCCATGAAGTCTGGAACGAAAGCGATGACATCCGCATCGCCTTGTTTCTCGACATCTGGCGTCCCTATATGCCGCTCGACATGTGGCTCATGTCCAAAGCCATCCTGGCCATCACGCAGCTCGGCATCCTGTGGCGAGGCCTGGCGCAGAAATATCAGCATTAGGGGAATCCTCCTTGACTCGGTCGGTCGACCGAATTATTGACTTCCGCATTCGGTCGGTCGACCGAATTATGTCAATGCGGAGGCAGCCATGGCTGGTATCGTTGCGCTTCTCTACGGCGGGGTGGTTTACCTGTTGTTTTTCGGCACTTTCCTCTACGCCGTCGCCTTCGTCGGCAACCTGCCGGCGCCCAAGACCATCGACAGCGGCGAGTCGGGCGCTTTGCTCCCGGCGCTCATCGTCAACGTGCTGTTGCTCGGCGTCTTCGCCATCCAGCACAGCGTCATGGCCCGGCCGGCCTTCAAGCGCTGGTGGACGCGCTTCGTGCCGCACGCCGTCGAACGCGCGACCTATGTGCTGCTCGCCAGCCTGGCGCTCCTGCTGCTCTACTGGCAATGGCAGCCGATCCTGACGCCGGTCGTGTGGTCGGTGTCGAACCCGGCCGCCATCCTGCTGATCCAGGCCGTGTTCTGGATCGGCTGGGGCCTGGTGTTGCTGAGCACCTTCCTCATCAACCATTTCGAGCTGTTCGGCCTGCGCCAGGTCTGGGCCCGCATGCTCGGCCGCACCCTGCCGACGCCGGAGTTCCGCACGCCCTTCTTCTACAAGCGGGTGCGCCATCCGATCTATCTCGGCTTCCTGCTCGCCTTCTGGGCAGCGCCCACCATGACGGCCGGCCATCTGCTGTTCGCGGTCGGGACCACCGGCTATATCCTGATCGGCATCTGGCTCGAGGAGCGCGACCTGATCGCCCTGTTCGGCGACCAGTATCGACGCTATCGCGAGCAGGTCTCGATGCTGATCCCGCTGCCCGGCCGCAAGGCCAGCCCGCCGCCGGCTGAGGTGACGCATCCGCGTCCGGCAGAGTAGGCCCGGCGGAACTAGCGCTGCTCGTCAATCGTGGAGGATCTGAATGGCGCGTGCCCTGGCGAAGAAGGCGGAAACCAGCACGACGTTGCTGGAAGCCGCCAAGAAAGTGCTGCGCCAGAGCGGCCATTCGGGTCTCTCGACGCGCGACGTGGCGGCGGCGGCCGGCGTGCCACTGAGCCAAATCCACTACCACTTCGGCTCCAAGCAGGGGCTGATGCTGGCGCTGTTCGACTATCTCAACGCCCAGCTGCTCGATCGCCAGAACGCCATGTTCCACGACAGCACGCTCACGCTGTCGCAACGCTGGGACCGTGCCTGCGACTATCTCGACGAGGACATCTCCTCGGGCTATGTGCGCGTCCTGCAGGAGCTCATCGCCGCGAGCTGGTCCGATCCAGAGGTCGCCAAGGTCGTACGGGCCGGCCTCATGGGCTGGTTCGAGCTCATCGCCGGCGTCGCGCGCCAGGCCGAGCGCGAGCTGGGCGGCCTCGGTCCATTCTCGACGGCGGAGATCGCTGCGCTGATCGGCGGCGCCTTCATCGGCGGGGAAAGCCTCTATCTGCTCGGGGCGGAGAAAAAAGGCGCGCCGGTGCGCCAGGCGCTGCGAAGAGTCGGCGATGCCATTCGCAGCGCTGAAGCCAAATCGTCGACGAGGTGATGTGATGCGCGCGAAGCTGCCCACTAAGGACGGGTTCGTCGAACGCGACGGCGTCCGCATCCATTACGAGGTCTACGGGCAGGGCCGGCAGACGATGGTCTTCCTGCCGCCCTGGAGCATCGTGCATTCGCGCGTCTACAAGGCGCAGCTGCCCTACTTCAGCGAGCGCTTCCGCTGCATCGCCTTCGACGCCCGCGGCAACGGACGGTCCGACCGGCCCGACGATGTCGCCGCCTACTCGCTGGCGAACTGCGTGGCCGATGCGCTCGCGGTCATGGACGCCACCGATGCCGGCCAGGCCATCGTCGTCGGCCTCTCTTTCGGCGGCCTGCTCGCCTGCGTGCTGGCGGCGTACCATCCGGAACGGGTGAAGGCCGCCATCCTGGCCGGCACGGCGGCGGTCATCGGGCCCACCCACAAGCACATGTCGCAGCAGCATTTCATGGCCCGGCAGGAGTGCCCCGATGGCAAGCCGGTGGGCTGGAACAAGTACAACCGCGCGCACTGGCTGGCCGACTATCCCGACTTCGCCGAGCATTTCATCAGGAACATCTTCACCGAGCCGCACTCGACGCGACAGATCGAGGAAGGCATCAGTTGGGCCGGCGACACCGATGGCCCGGTGCTGGTCAAGACAGTCGAAGCGCGTACCATCGTGCCGCCGTTCGATGTCACCGAGTCGATGTATCGCAGGATCCGCTGTCCGGTGCTGGCGATCCACGGCGACAACGACCAGATCCAGCTCCATGCGCGCGGCAAGCTGGTGGCCGAACTCACGGGCGGCGAGTTCGTGACCATTGCCGAGGGCGGCCACAATCCGCTCGGCCGCTTCCCTGCCAAGTGCAACGCCCTGATCAACGACTTTCTCGACCGCCGGCTGGGCCTCGGCGCGCCCAAGGCGCCGGTCCGCCGTGCCCCGCGGGAGAAGAAGGTGCTCTACCTTTCATCGCCCATCGGCCTCGGGCACGGCCGGCGCGACATCGCCATCGCCCGCGAATTGCGCCGGCTGCATCCCCGCCTGCATGTCGACTGGCTGGCGCAGGACCCGGTGACCCGCCTGCTCGAGAACAGCGGCGAGCGCATCCATCCGCTCTCCGCCCGCCTCGCCAGCGAATCGCGGCACATCGAGGCGGAAGCGGGCGAGCACGATCTCAACGCCTTCCAGGCGATCCGCCGCATGGACGAGTTGCTGATCGCCAACTTCATGATCTTCCAGGATGCCGTCGATGCCGGCGGCTACGACCTCGTGGTCGCCGACGAGGCCTGGGACATCGACCATTACTGGCATGAGCACCCCGAGCTGAAGAAGGCGGCGCTCGCCTGGTTCACCGACTTCGTCGGCTTCGTGCCGATGCCGTCGGGCGGCGAGCACGAGGCGTTCCTGGCGGCCGACTACAATGCCGAGATGATCGAGCACGTCGAGCGCCATCCCGGCGTGCGCGACCGCGCGATCTTCGTCGGCAACCCGGAGGACATCGTGCCGCTGGGCTTCGGCAAGGATTTGCCCGCGATGCGCGACTGGATCCCCAAGCACTTCGATTTCTCGGGCTATGTGCTGGGCCAGCATCCGCATGAGTTCGGCCCGCGCGAGGAGCTGCGGCAAAGCCTGGGGTACCGGCCCGACGAGAAGGTCTGCATCGTCACCGTGGGCGGTTCGGGCGTGGGCACCCACCTGATCAAGCGCATCCTGCAGGCCTGGCCGCTCGCCCGCGCGCGACTGCCCGAGCTGCGCATGGTGCTGGTTGCCGGCCCACGCATCGACCCGCTGTCGCTGGGCGCGCCGGCCGGCGTCGAAGTGTCCGCTTTCGTGCCAAACCTCGACCGCAATCTCGCGGCCTGCGATCTCGCCTTGGTGCAGGGCGGCCTCACTACTTGCATGGAGCTTGCAGCCGCAGGCACGCCGTTCATTTATTTCCCGCTCAAGAACCACTTCGAGCAGAACTTCCATGTCGCCCACCGCCTTGACCGCTACGCCGCTGGCCGGCGTCTGGAATTCGCCACCTCGCCGCCGGAGGTGATCGCCGAGGCCATGCTGGCCGAGCTGCAAGGGACCGTGCGGTTCAAGCCGGTCGAAGCCAACGGCGCCCAGCGGGCCGCCCGCATGCTGGCACGGTTACTGTGAAATCTTTCTAGGGAGGTGCACTCGCGCCGCGTGTGCTGCTAGCATGGGCCAGTGCCGGAGCGGGCGAGGTCTGCGTGCTTGGCAAAATGACATCGAAGGCAAGCTTTTAGATGAAAAAAGTGTTGCGGATGTTGGGCCAGGCACTGGCCATCGTCGCCATGACACTGGCGGTGGATTTCGTCCTGCTGGCCACGGTGTTTTCGGGCATGAAGCGGAGCTGGGCGGATGCGGCGACCGCCTATACCGAAGCGTACATATCGACGGACTACGATCACGATCTGGCCCCGAACGCGAAGTCGGAGCGCGCCTGGGGCAACATCGTCTATTCCTGGCGGACCGACCGCTACGGATTCAGGATCGGCAACTGTGCGCCCGGCGAGGCCGAGAAAGACCGGCCGGCCATCTTCGTCGTCGGCGATTCGTTCACCGAGGGAATCGGCTCGAGCTACGAGAAGAGCTTTGCCGGACTGATGGCGTGCGACGCGGCAAAGCAGGGCAAGGCGGTGTGGAATCTCGGTGTCGCGTCCTACAGTCCGGCCATCTACCATCGCAAGATCCGGGTGGCTGCCCAGCGCCTGGGCATAAAGCCCGCCGAGATCTACGTCTTTCTCGATCTGTCGGACATTGACGACGACGCGAATGTCTACAAGGTCGCGGCGGACGGAACCGTGAGCTCGACGCCGTTTCACTGGTTCCACATCGGTCAGTTCCTCCTCGGCAATTTCGCGACCTTCCGGCTGGCCTACGACCTCTATTTGTCCTCGCCGTTCAGCACCGTGGCGGCCCTGGGACGCGAGCGCGGCCGCTGGCCGTTCGATCCGGCTCTCATGGAGAAATGGGGCTGGCGCGGGCTGGAAATTGCCGGCAACAATCTCGACAAGATCGTCGCCATCTGCCGGGAATGGAATTGCCACATGACCCTCGTCGTCTACCCGTGGCCGGAAAGCGTCGACGCGGGGGACCGCGACAGCATTCAGGTGACGCAGTGGCGGGCCTGGGCCGCCTCCCGCAATGTCCGCTTCATCGACGGTTTCGCGCCCTTTTTCCGCGAACCGGCCGAAACGGCGCTGCGCAAATATTTCATCGCCGGCGACGTGCACTTCACCGAACTCGGACATCGCCTGCTTTTTGACGAGGTGAAACGCGTCGAAAGCCTCCCGAGCCCGGAGGTCCAGAGCTCCAGAAATCCGCGGCCGGGGTCCACGCCGTGAAGGTCCTGCTCGTTCATCCCAGCGGCCTCATGTACACCGAGGTCTACCTCCGGCTCGAGCCGCTGGGATTGGAGCGGGTGGCCGCGTCCTTGCGCAACGCCGGCCACGAGGTGCGGCTGCTCGACCTGCAGGTGTTCAAGCACCGGCACTACCACAGCGAACTGCGCACCTGGCGGCCCGACGCGGTGGCCTTCTCGCTGAACTATCTGGCCAATATTCCCGAGGTCGTCGACTTGGCGCGCCTGACCCGCCGGCTCCTCCCCGACACCTTGGTGTTCGTGGGCGGCCACTCGGCCAGCTTCACCGCGCGGGAGATCCTGGCCCACGCCGACGGCGCGATCGACTGCGTGATCAAGGGCGAGGGCGAGGAGATCGCCGCCCGCATCCTGGCCGCCTGGTTGGACAGAGAGGAGCTCAGCACGCTGCCGGGCGTGGTCACGACGGCGGGCGAGGGGCCGCCGCCGCGCATGATCGAATCGCTCGACGCCACGCTGCCTGCGCGCGACCTCCTCAAAAAACGCAACAAGTACTTCATCGGCGTGCTCGATCCCTGCGCCTCGGTGGAATTCTCCCGCGGCTGCCCGTGGAACTGCACCTTCTGCAGTGCCTGGACGTTCTATGGGCGCAGCTACCGCAAGGTGAGCGCCGGCGCGGTCGGCGAGGATCTGGCGAGGGTGCGCGAGCCTGGGGTGTTCATCGTCGACGACGTGGCCTTCATCCACGCCGAGCACGGCCACGCCATCGCCGACGAGATCGAGAAGCGCAACATCCGCAAGCAGTACTATCTGGAGACCCGCTGCGACGTCCTGCTCAAGAACAAGGAGGTCTTCGCGCGCTGGAAGAAGCTTGGCCTCAGCTACATGTTCCTGGGCGTCGAGGCGATCGACGAGGAGGGGCTTTTGCGCCACCGCAAGCGGGTCAGCCTGGGCAAGAGCTTCGAGGCGCTGGAATACGCCCGCTCGCTCGGCATCACCGTGGCGGTGAATATCATCGCCGACCCGAGCTGGGACGAGGCCCGCTTTGCGGTGGTCCGCGAGTGGATGCTGTCGGTGCCCGAGATCGTGCACCTCACCGTCAACACGCCCTATCCCGGGACGGAGACCTGGACCACCGACGCGCGCGGCCTCGCCACCCGCAACTACAAGCTCTTCGACGTGCAGCACGCCGTGCTGCCCACCGCGCTCCCGCTGGAGAAATTCTACGAGGAGCTGGTCAAGACCCAGCAAATCCTCTTCAAGAAGCACATGGGCTGGCAGGCGCTCAGAAGCTGCGCCGCGATCGCCGCGGGCCACCTGATGCGCGGCCAGACCAACTTCGTGAAGACACTTTGGAAGTTCGGCGGCCAGTACAACGTGCAGAAGCTGCTCGACGATCACCGGGAGGAGACCCGCTACCCGATCGCGCTCCCGGAGCGCAAGGCGGAGAAGGTCGACGCCCGCTCGCTCTATATCCTGAGGCCCGAACTGGTCGGCACCGCGATGGCGACCGAGAGCGACCGCGTGGGCCTCGCCAACAAGGGTTGAAGCGACGCACAAGAAGCACGGCATTTTCTTCGGGATGTGGTAGTTCGGCTGCATGACGGGGGGCGCAGCCATGTACAAATCCATTCTTGCAATTTCCGAAGGCGGCCCGGACGCAGCGATGTCGTTCGGCCTCGCGGCCCGGATCGCATCGATGTTCGAGGCGACCGTCGACGCCGTCCATTTCTCGGAGTCCCGCCTGCACGATGTCGATATCGCCGCCCAAGCCATGCCCTTTCTCAAGGCCGAGTCCGATGCCAGGCTGAAGGCACGCGCTGCCGAATCGGAACGGGCCTTTCGCGAATTGATTGCGCCGATCGACGGCGCCACCTTTACCGGCGGCCAGGACGTCACGCGGGACCAGATCATCAAGTTGGGCCGCTTCGCCAACCTCCTGCTGATCGGCCGGCCCGGCGCCGATGCCGAAAACATCGCCCCGGCGACCGTCAAGACGGCCATCTACGACTGCGCCCGCCCGGTCGTGATCGGCCCGCCGGATGCGGCGCCCAATTCAGGCGCCGCGCCGATCGCGTCGGTCGTCGTTGCCTGGAACGGCAGCGCGCAGGCTGCGCGCGCCGTGGGCTACGCGCTGCCCTTTCTCGAAAAGGCCCGCACCGTGACGATCGTCGTCGCCGGCACGAAGCCCGACGATGTCGGCGCGCCGTTGCTGGTGCGCAACCTTGGTCGCCGCGGCGTCACGGCCACAGTCGACACGATGGATCCCGGCGCCGTCTCAGGCCGCGCCCGGGGCCGTGCCCTGCTGGACTATGCTCGCGAGAAGAAGGCCGACCTTCTGGTGATGGGCGCCTACGGCCATGGCGGACTGACGAACTTCCTGGGGCTGGGCGGCGCCACCGCGAAGGTGATTTCCTCCTGTCCGGTGCCGCTCCTGGTCGCGCATTGAACTTTACGGCAGATCACGATTTGGTCGACGGCCACAAGAATGCGACTCCGCACGGCCGCGCGCGGCCGTGCGGATGCAGAGCAATTCGTCAGCGGGGTGGCGCACCCGCCGGCAATGCCCTCCACCCTATCGCCAGCCAGCAAGATCGACTGAGCCGTAGGGCTGGCCAGGCTCGAGCACGGGAGTGCCAGGGTCGTATCCTAGAGTGCCGGGCTCGAAGCTCCGCCCGCAAGCGGACAGCATGAGACTGATCCCGACCAGCAGCACCACCATCATCGCCGCTAAGCTGCGTTTCATCGCAGGCTCCATTTGCCTGAGGTTGGCGTCTCGTTATGCGTCAGAAGCTCCGCAGTAGATAGTCATACATAGGGATGCCTCCACGAGCCGCGCGGATAGTGGTCACGTGAATGTAACGGGAGGAGCAAAGAGGCCCCCGCCGAACGATCCGTTCGCACGGTCAGTTTCCAGGAAGAACACCATGATGTCGTTGGGCTCGACCCCGGCTGCGGCGAGGTGCTCTACAAGGCTTTTGACGAGTGCTCGTTTTCGCTCGGTCTCTGTACCTGATGACACCAAGACCTCAATGATGAGCATTTGCCCTGTGCGCGGCTTTGGCAGCGCCGGGTATTGCGGGTCCACCCTGAAGTGGCTTGGTTCGAGTGAAAGAAAGCGCTGGAACAGATCGTTCGCAGGGTAGCCGGCAACAACGCTGGCGGCGTGGATCGCACTGGAAAGGCTCTCGATTTCATCGGCAGACCTGCCTGCCCGCACGGTCACAGTGAACAACGGCATAGGACCTCCTGGCTGGTAGGCCGGCGTGCTTGACGGTTAGGGTTCAAGGGCCAGCCCCAATTTGAACCCACATGGCTTTAGACTCTGCGCGAGAAGTTCTTGAGCACGCAGCAGGCCATCGCTTACGTCGACTGAGCCGGCTTGGGCGCCGCCGCGAGGGGGCTCACCGGCCGCCGCGCCGCCAACGGCGCGTTGCGGATCGAGTCGAGGTTGATTTCCGGCATCGGCAGGTCGAGGCCCTGCAGGACGCCGTTGGCCAGTTCGTTGTAGCGGTCGAAGCAGCGGCGCAACCGGCCGCGCCAGGCGGATTCGCCGCCGTTGGCATGCAGCTCGAAGACATGCTCGCGATGATCGAGCGCCGATCCGACATGGTCCCACGCCATCTGCAGCAGGGCCGCCCGCTGCATCGCGGTGTAGCCGCCGCCGGCGAACGATTCCTCCAGGCCGCGGGCCAAGGCCGGGTCGGCGAGATCGCGGTCGGTCGGCGCCACGACCAGGGAGGAGCCCGGCAGGATGCGCAGGATCTCGGCCATCCGCCGGCGGGCCTTGAGCATCGCCAGGCTGCCGGCGGCGAGATGGCCGTGGTTGGGCGAGCAATGTCCGTCGGCCGTGAATTCCGGGTCGAGTTCTGTGGCGGTCTGGCAGCTGCGCACGGTCTGGACGTCGGTGATGAGGTCGAGCAGGTACTCGATGGTCGGCTCGTGCGCGGCCAGCCCCATCGCCTGGGTGCAGGCGAGCGCCAGTCCCAAGGTGAACTCGGCTTTGGCCAGCCAGCAATAGAGCTGGTGCCAGAATAGCCAGCGCGCCACCGGCTCGGGCGAAACCTCGGTGAGAAAGACACGGTTCCACGGCACGGCCACGTCGTCGAACCACATCTGCCCGTCGAGCTCGTCGAAGCGGCTGCTGAGCGGTGCCGCGAACGGGTTGGCGGCGCGAGCCGAGGCCTTGCGGCAGATCACCGTCACGCCGGGCGCGTTCACCGGGACGACGAAGGTCGCGCGTTGGCCGTTGAGGTCGACGCCGTTGACCGCGCCGACATAGACGTCCTCGGCGAAGGCGGGGCTGGTCAGCATGCCGATCTTGCCGCGGATCACGACGCCGGCGTCCGACTGCCCGACGATCCGCAGTGCCGACCGCTCGGCCGGATCCTCGCGAAGCCGATAGCCGATTGTCGCGGCGCCCGCGGCAAAGGTCAGGAAGCGGCCGGTGCGCGCGATCTCCGCGCGATAGGCTTCGGCGTTGGCGACCTGTTGCGGTTGCGCCTTGCCGAGGCCGACCGCGTGCAGGACGCCCAGCGCGATCAAATGGCCATAGGCCGGCGTATGGGTGATGTTGCCGGCGCTGGGGAAGATCGTCGCCGAGAAGCACCGCCCCATGCGGCGCAAATCGTCGGCGCTGCGCGGCACGAGATAGCCGACCGGCTGGCGCACGCCGCCTGCGTCGGGCGGCGTGAGCACGGTGTCCTGCCATTTCGGATCGAAGTGCCGGTCGTACCAGGCGACGTATTCGTCGACCATCGGCTGCGTGGCGGGATGCGTCGCGACGTCGTCTATAAGCCCTTCGCCCAGGACCCAGACGCGGCGGCCGTCGCGCAGGCTTTCGCGGTAATCGGCACCTGTTCGCATCGAGGACATGGTGGGCTCCGGCTGGTTGGACGATGATCATATCCGATGGCGGCAAACGCTCGCATCGGTTCTCGCTGCGCGTTGTCGGCGGCCGCCACCCAAAGGTGGTAGCCTGTCATCCTGAGCGAAGCGAAGGATGACAATAGCGACGCGATGAGGAGATCGTTCGACATGAGCCAACCCCACGGCCCCTATTTCGAAACCAACAATATCGTCCTTGCGCGATGAACGAGTCCTGGAAATTGCGGCGGGCGACGGCGTCGGATGCCTCGGCCATTCGCACGTTGACTCGCGAGGCCTATGCCAAATGGGTGCCCCTGATCGGCCGCGAGCCCAAGCCGATGACGGCCGATTATGCCGAAGCGGTACGCCGGCATCGCATCGATCTTCTCCATCTGGACGGCGTGCTGGCCGCGCTGATCGAGACGATTGCGGAAGCCGATCATTTGCTGGTCGAGAACGTGGCGGTATCGCCCGCCTTCCAGGGACGCGGTCTCGGCCGAAAGCTGATGGCCCATGCCGAGCAGATCGCCGTCTCGTCGGGGCATGGTGAAGTCAGGCTCTACACCAACAAGCTGTTCGCGGAGAACATCGAACTCTACCGCAAGCTCGGCTATCGGATCGACCGCGAAGAGGTGCTCACGATCGGCGTTGCCGTCCATATGAGCAAGCCGGTCCATGCCGCAGGCGGCAAGCCTTAGGTCCGCCGGAACACGAAGCCCGTCTCGGCATTGCGCGCCCGCAAGCGCCGGGTCTATCGTTGCCGCAGGGAAGAAACACCGTTCGCGAGGCAGCTGTCATGACGATCACGGTCAAGGCACGACATCCCGCGCTGGGCGCGGAAATCCACGGCGTCGACATGCACCAGCCGCTCGATACCGCGACAGTGCAGGCGATCACCGACGCCTGGACGAAGCATCTGGTCGTGGTGTTTCCCGACCAGCGCATCACCGATCAGCAGCACGTGGCCTTCACGCGCCATTTCGGCGATCCGGAGATCTTTCACCAGACCTCCCTTCACCTCCGCTCGGACCGGGTGAAGGAGATCTTCCTGGTCTCCAACGTCGACGAGCAGGACCGCCTGATGACGCCCTCGGAGCCGTCGCAGAAGCAGCTGTCGTCGGCGCGGATGTGGCATACCGACTCGAGCTACCGGCCGCTGCCCAGTGTCGGCTCGTTGCTGCACGGCATCGAGATCAGCCGGACCGGCGGCATCACGCAATTCATCAACATGTACATGGTCTACGACGAGTTGCCCGAGAGCCTGCGCCGTCAGGTCGAAGGCCGCAAAGCGCGACACGATTTCAGCATGCTGTCCCGGCTGGTGGGCTCGCCGCCGCCGACGCTGGAAGAGCAGGCTGCCATGCCGCCGACCTGGCATCCCATGGTGCGGCGCCATCCCGTCAGCGGGCGGAAGTCGCTCTATATCAGCTCGATCTACAACGATGCCGTCGAAGGGCTGGACGAGGGTGCCGCGCAGCGCCTGATCGAGGAGCTGTCGGCCTTCGCGGCCCAGCCGAAATACATGTACCGGCACGTCTGGGAACCCGACGACGTGCTGATGTGGGACAATCGCTGCACTGTCCACGCCGTCACGCCGCACGATCCCAGCGAACGCCGCGTAATGCACCGCACGACCATCGTCGGCCGCGAACCCGTGATGGCGGGATAACCCGCCGCTTCGCCGGACGGCAGCGCTGAATTGTCCCCAATCGGACAAAGAAGAGAGCGCCAACCCTCGCGGGCGGAATATTCCCCGTTTCAACCGCTCCAAGGCTTTGCGCCGAGCGCTGGGATGGCGTAATCCCTCAGCAGCCTAGGGCGTCGCTGTAGTGCCGAGGGGGATAGTGCACTCGATCAAGAAAGTCCTGCGATTTGCAGGCCAGGTGGGGGTTATTGCGGCGATAACGCTGGCGCTGGATTTCACCCTGACCAACGCGGTGTTTCCGGGCCTTAAACGAGCCTTGTCGGCGCCGAACGAAGCCAACGACAACGCGTATCTGCCGGCTCCGTATGATCATGATCTCGCGCCCGACCAGAACTCGACGCGCGTGTGGGGCAGCATCCTCTATCCGTGGCAGACCGACCGGTTCGGCCTCAGGATAGGGGCGTGCGCGCCGCGCGAGCCGGAGAAGGGCCGGGAGAATATCTTCGTCATCGGCGATTCCTTCACCGAGGCGCTGGGCTCGAGCTACGAGCAGAGTTACGCCGGCCTCATGGCCTGTGACGCCGCCCGGCAGGGCAAGGCCTTGTGGAATCTCGGCGTCGCCTCCTACAGCCCGGCCATCTATCATCGCAAGATCCGGGCGGCCGCCGAGCGGCTGGGCATCAAGCCCGACGAGATCTTCGTCTTTCTCGATCTGTCGGACATCGACGACGACGCCAACATCTATCGCGTCGAAGGAGACCGCGTCGTCAGGGCCGACGGCTCCAATGGCCCCTCGTCGTTCGACCTCGGCCGGTTCGTCCTCGACAATTTCATGACAGCCCGGCTCTTTTACGACCTCTACCTGACCTCGTCGTTCAGCTACGCCATGTCGCTCGGCCGGTCGCGGGCCCGCTGGACGGTCGATCCGGCCCTCCTGGAGGACTGGGGCCGGCGCGGGCTCGGGGTGGCGGGCGCCAATCTCGACCGCATCGTGGAGCTTTGCCGTGAGTGGAATTGCCGGTTAACGCTCGTCGTCTATCCCTGGCCGGACAATGTCGTGGAAGGCGATCGTGACAGCATCCAGGTCACGCACTGGCGCGACTGGGCGGCCGCGCGCGGCGTGCGTTTCATCGATGGCTTTGCGCCGTTCTTCCGCGAGCCCGCCGACACGGCGCTGGGCAAATACTATATCGCCGGCGACGTCCACTTCAGCGAGCTCGGCAACCGCCTGCTCTATGACACGGTGAAGCCTGCGCTGGACGCCGACGACAACGCCCGCTCCGCGGAAGGCACGCGGCGCCCGCCGATCGAACGCACCACCACCTCCTCACCGTGAGGGGACTCGACGTTCCGCCGTCTATTTCTTCCGGCTCATGTTCCAGAACACCGTCGCCGGGGCCACCATCATGCCGTCGATATCGGCGCGCAGGGCAATCGGCTGGTACCACTCGCCGAGATGGACATGGGTCGGATGGTCGACCCAGTACTTCTGCAGCTCGATCGCGATCTGCTTCTGCTTGGCGGGATCGGCCTCCTTGGCGAACTGATCGCGCATCTTCTCGATCGTCTCGTCGCACGGCCAGCCGAACAGGGCCTTGTCGCACGACGCATTGAAGAAGGCGGCACTCACCGGGTTCAGGATGTCGGCCGCCCCCCAGGAGGTAATGAAGGCGTTCCAGCCGCCCTTGTCCGGCGGGTCTTTCTTGGTGCGGCGCGCGACCAGGGTCTGCCAATCCATCGCCTGGATGTTGACCTTGAAACCAGCAGCCTCGAGCTGCGCCTTGGCGACGGGCGCCATGTTGGTCAGCACCGTGAGGTCGGTCGACTGCAGCAGCTCGACCGGCGTGCCGTCGTAGCCCGCTTCCTGCAGGAGCTGCTTGGCCTTGGCGGCGTTGGCGTTCAGCACGTCGGCCATGCCCTCGTCGCTGGCCAGCGGCGTGCCGCAGACGAACACCGCCTTGCACAGCTTGTAGTACTTGGGATCGCCGATCGTGGCCTTCAGGCA
>JABCYT010000011.1 GCA_013290035.1 Alphaproteobacteria bacterium | reverse complement strand
AACTGATGCGCATCCTGGGTGGCGGCCTTGTCAGGCAGTCCAGCAAGCCATAGCCGCTGCGATCCGAGCGCTGCACGACCGCGCGTGCATTTTTCCGACACGTTAAAATAACTATCACTTGTTAGATTTTTGTTGCGCCGCCCGGACCCGCGGGGAATCATCGAGGCAAAACGAGCAGGGCCTCGCCTGGCCTTCACGCGGGAGGAAAAATGGCGACAGGATTGAAGCGGCGTCTGCTGCTGGCCGCGATGGGCGGCACGGCATTGTCCACCGCCGCTGTCGGCAGCGGCTGGGCCAAGGACTATGGCCCGGGCGTTACCGACAGCGAGATCAAGCTCGGCACGACGTCGCCCTATAGCGGCCCTGCATCGGCCTACGGCGTCTACGGCCAGGCCCAGACCGCCTACTTCAACATGATCAACGATCTGGGCGGCATCAATGGCCGCAAGGTCAACCTGATCTCGCTCGACAACGGCTACAATCCGCCCAAGGCGCTGGAGCAGACGCGCAAGCTGGTCGAGGACGAGAACGTCCTGTTCATTGCCGGCTTCCTTGGCACCGCGCCCAACACCTCGGTGCAGAAATATCTCAACGGCAAGAAAGTGCCGAACCTGTTCCTCACCTCGGGCGCCGATCGCTTCAACGATCCCAAGAACACGCCCTGGATCGTGCCGCTCTATCCCACCTATGTCGGGCAGGGCGAGATCTTCGCGCGGTTCATTCTCACCAGGCATCCCGCCGCCAGGATCGGCGTGCTCTACATCAACGACGATCTCGGCAAGGACTTCCTGCTCGGCCTGAAGAAGGGCCTGGGCGACAAGGCCAAGACGATGATCGTGCGCGAGGTCAGCAACGAGCTGACCGACCCCAGCGTCGACAGCCAGATCATCGATCTCAAGGGCGCCGGCGCCGACACCCTGGTGCAGTTCACCACTTCGAAGTTCGCCGCCCAGGGCATCCGCAAGGCCTACGATCTCGGCTGGCGGCCGGTCGTGCACATTCTCGCCAGCGTCTCGGCGGCGATCGGCGGCACGCTGATTCCCGCCGGTGCCGAGCGCTCGAAGGGCATCATCACGGCGCGCTGGGAGAAGCAGCCGACGGATTCGACAACGATCAACGATCCCGACGTCGTCGATTACGTGAAGTTCGCCAAGAAATACATGCCGAACCTCAACATCGAGGACAACACGGCGGTGCCGGGTTACATCAACTCGTTCATGATCGCCCGGGTCCTGAAGGCTTGCGGTGACAACCTCACGCGCGACAATGTCCTGAAGCAGGCGACCAGCCTCAAGGATGTCGTGGCGCCCATGCTGCTGCCCGGCATCACCCTCACCAATTCGCCCGACGACTATCTCGCCTTCCATGCCATGCAGCTCTGCCAGTTCGACGGCGAGAAGTTCGTCTCGCTGGGCGACGTGATCCGCCTCGACGTCGCCAGGAAGTGACCGGCATGCGCGGCCTGATCATGGAAACGCCGCTGCTGATATCGGGCATCATCGAGCATGCCGCCGCCACGCACGGCGCGACGGAGATCGTGTCGCGCACCATCGACGGCGGCGTGCATCGCTACACCTATGCCGATGCCCGGGCGCGGGCCAAGCGTCTGGCCAAGGCGCTGCTGGCGCTGGGCGTGCGGGGCGGCGACCGCGTGGGATCGCTGGCCTGGAACACGCACCATCATTTCGAGCTGTTCTACGGCGTGTCAGGCATCGGCGCGGTGCTGCACACGATCAACCCCCGCCTGTTCGAGGAGCAGATCGCCTTTATCGTCAATCATGCCGAGGATCGCTGGATCTGCTTCGACGACGCCACCCTGCCGGTCGCCCAGCGTATCGCCCCGCGTCTTGCGACGGTCGAAGGCTGGATCTATCTCGGCAACGGCGGCGGGGTTGCCGAGGGATCGCCCGGGCCCGTGCTCGACTATGAGACCCTGCTGGCCGCGCAGGACACCGCCTACGACTGGCCGCAGTTCGACGAATTCCAGGCCTCGACCATCTGCTACACCTCGGGCACGACGGGCGTGCCGAAAGGCGTCGTCAACTCGCATCGCTCGACTCTGCTCAGCGCCTTGATCATGAGCACGGCCGACATGATCGGCGGCTATCGCTCGGGCGCGCGCGAGGTGGTGATGCCGATCGCGCCGCTATTTCACGGCAACGGTTGGCAGATGGTCTATACCGCGCCGATGAACGGCCACAAGCTGGTGCTGCCGGGGCGGAACTTCGAACCCGACAGGCTCTACCAGCTGATGGCCGCGGAGCAGGTGACGCTGGCCGCCGCAGTGCCCACGGTGTGGCTGAGCTTGCTCGACTACATGGACAGCAAGGGATTGCGCTTCGGATCGTTGCGCGCCGCCCTGGTGGCGGGCTCCAAGCCGCCGCGCGCCCTGGTCGAGGCGCTCGAGGGCCGGCACGGCGTCGACGTCGCGCAATGCTGGGGCATGACCGAGGCGCTGGGCGCGGCCAAGGCGACGTTGCCGCCCGGGCTGGCCGACGCCCCGGCGGCGCAGAAGGTCGAGCACAAGCTGCGGTCGGGCCGCATCGCCTTCGGCACCGAGCTGCGCATCGTCGACGACGAGGGCAAGGTCCTGCCGCGCGATGGCGAGGCTTTCGGTCACCTGCAGGCGCGCGGCCATATCGTTGCGGCGGGCTACCTGAAGCAGGACAAGCTGCCCGGTGGCTGGTTGCCGACCGGCGACATGGCGCGCATCCACGCCGACGGCAGCCTCGACATCGTCGATCGCTCGAAGGACGTCATCAAGTCGGGCGGCGAATGGATTTCCAGCGTCGCCATCGAAGGCAGCGCGCTGGACCATCCGGGCATCGCCCAGGCGGCGGTGATCGCCATTCCCCATCCGCGCTGGCAGGAACGGCCGCTGCTCGTCGCCGTGCGCCGGACGGGCAGCGACGTCACGCGCGAGGCGCTGCTCGAGCATCTACGCGCGCGCATGGCGTCGTGGTGGCTGCCCGACGACGTGGTGTTCGTCGACGCCCTGCCGATGACCGCCACCGGCAAGATCAACAAGGTGACCCTGCGCGCGCAGTTCGCGGAAGAACGCCGCAAGACGGGTTGACGGCGGCGCTTTGCTACAGCGCGGCGCCGGCCGTCGGATCCCATGCCCAGTAGCGGGCGATGGCGCCGGCATCGACCCGCAGGTCCGTTCCGGTGATCATCGCGGCATCGTCTGACGCGAGAAAGACCGCGGCGCGCCCGTAGTCGCTGGGAACCGGCAGTTTCTGCATGGGGATGCGCGAGCGGAACGGCTTCATGACGCGATCGAGGCTTTCGGGCCGCCTGACCGTGCGGCCCCAGCGCGCCGCCCGCTCGAACGACTCGTCGGGATCCGTCGCCGTGGGCGTCAGGCTGTTGACCCGGATGCCGCTGCCGACCAGCTCCATGGCGGCGGAGCGGGTGAAGTTCAGCAGGCCGCATTTGGACGTGCTGTAGGCGATGTTGCCGGGCTCGCCCTGATGGCCTGCCGTCGAGATGATGTTGATGACGGCGCCGCCCATCGCCTGCGCGATCATCGCCTTGCAGGCATGCTTGGTGAACAGGAAGGCGCCGCCCAGGATCACGCCGGTCTGGCGGTTCCATTCCTCGAAGGACATGTCGATGACGCCCTTCTTGTTGAAGAAGGCGGCGTTGTTGACGAGGATGTCGACCTTGCCGAAGGCCGCGATCGCCGCCGCCACGGCCGCCTTGACCTGCGCCTCGTCGGTGACGTCGCAGGTGACGCCGACTGCGCGGCCGCCGCTGCCGTTGATGTAGGCGGCGCAGTCCTTGGCGTTGGCGGAATTGGCGTCGACGGCGACAATGGCCGCGCCTTCGGCCGCCAGCCCCTCGGCAATGCCGCCGCCGATATTGGGGCTGGTGCCGGTGACGATGGCGACCCTGTCCTTCAGCTTCATGTCTCGGTCCCTCTATTCGCCCGATCAGTTCGGAGGGGCGATCAGGAACGCCTTCGACGAATTGAAGATCCAGGTGTCGACGAAGCCCGTCTCCTTGGGCTTGCGCTTGAGCTCGCTCATCGCGCCTGCCAGGCACATCCAGTTCAGGATCTCCTGCTGGCCGCTGTCTTCCACCGCCGTGCCCGAGCAGTTGCGCCAGGTCTGCCAGTCGCTGGCGCACAGTGCGTCGTACATCCGCCGGTCGGCCGGCGTGTCGGGATAGAGGTAGTGGTTCTTGGCGGTCAGGAAGGCGTGCGACCAGCCCGAGGAGGCGAGCAGCGCCACCCGGTAGGGAGACTCGGCCAGAATGCGCGCCGTCGCCGCGCCGAGGTCGAACAGCCGCTTGGGTGTCGGCGCCGGCGGATCGAGGTCGGCGTCGGCGATCACCCGGTCGAACACCGGCAGGCCGCCGCGCTGGGCAAGGACACGCCGGCCGTAGCAGTTGATGGCGAAGGGAACGATCGGATAGTCGAAGCCCTTGCGGGCATAGTCGAGATACATCACCGCGTTGGTGAAGGCGTGCCCCAGCGCGTGATGCAGCGGCTTGTAGGCATAGGCGGTATCGAAGCCTTCCTCGATCAGCCGGCTGGCCAGCATCTTGGCGGCTGCCCGGTGTCCCGGCAGGTCGAAGGTCTTGTCCTTCTCGCCCCACACGTTGCCGGCGGGCGCCGTGAAGCGGAAGCGCTCGTAGGCGCTGATGCAGTAGGGCGGGACGATATCCTCCTTGAAGTTCTCGTACTGGTCGTCACCCCACATCAGGACGAAGTCGGGCTTGAAGGCGTCGAGCGCGGCCCGGGTCTTCTCCAGCCAGCCGACCAGGTCGGCGCGGTGACGCGTCGCTGCCGATGTGCCCTCGTCGTTGCCCCATTCGGCGCGCATCGGCTCGGGCCAGCCCGCGGGACTCCTGAGCGCCTCCGGCAGCTGTGGATTCTGCAGCATGCGCTTCAGGATCCACGACATGCGCTCGTCGGGGCCGGTGAGAGGCGGATAATGCGAAATTCCGAGGGCGAGGATTTCAGCCATGGCATTTCCTAACGCTTGATAGATTTTATGTCGCGAGCTTCCGCTGGGCCGACCTTCCCGTCAACATGCTGTTTTTGATGGTGGCGTGAGCTGGTGTCGAACTTGCAACACCATAGACATCGTTCGTCGGGAGGAAATCATGAAAGCCGTCGTCATCCACGCCACGGGCGGTCCCGAGCAGCTCACCGTGGCCGACATGCCCGATCCGGTGCCCGGCCCGGGCGAGGTGCTGCTCGACGTCGCCTATGCCGGCTGCAACTGGGCCGACACGCAGGTCAGGATGGGCATCTACCCGCACGCCATGACCTATCCCATGGTGCTGGGTTTCGAGGTCTCGGGCACGGTCGCTGCCCTGGGCGCAGGCGTTTCAGGCGTGAAGGTGGGCGACAAGGTCGCGAGCTTCCCGGAGAAAGGCGGCGCCTATGCCGAGAAATGCGTGGCGCCCGCCATCGGTCTTATCAAGCTGCCCGATGGCGTCGGTCTCGATGTCGGCGCGGCGTTCCCGATCCAGGCGCTTACCGCCTATCACATGCTGTGGACGATCTACGGACTGCAACGGGGCGACACTGTCCTGGTCAATGCCATCGGCGGCGGCGTCGGGCTCGCCTGCACCCAGCTCGCGGTCCATGCCGGCGCGCGGGTGATCGGCACGACCGGCACGCCGGGCAAGGAGAAGCGTGCGCTGGAATACGGCGCGTCCCGCGTCGTGGTGACGAGTCAGGAGGATTTCGAGAAGGCCGTGCTCGACTTCACCAACGGCAAAGGCGTCGACCTCGCCATCGATTCCTACGGTGCCACCATGCTCGACCGCACCTTCAACGTGGTCAGGAAGCTCGGCCACGTGATCAGCATCGGCGAGGCCGAGGGCCAGCCCTTCAAGAACATCCGCGAGCGCATCCTGCCGCGCTCGCAAACCTTCACCCGCCTGCATCTCGGCCATGTCGATCACGCCTCGCCAGAATGGCAGGCCGGCGTCGATCATGTGCTGGCCGGCATCGCCGAGGGATGGCTGAAAGTGCCGATCGAGGCGGTGTTTCCCCTCAGCCAGGCCGCCGACATGCATCGACGGCTCGAAGGACGCCACGTCGCCGGCAAGCTGTTGCTGAGGGCGGCGGCGTGATGTCATGCCGCTGACAAAAATGTTGCGCATAGGTCTCGCGCGCGCAGTGTGATATCGACTCCAGCGGACCTTGCGCGGAGGAACCAATGATCTCGCCGATGGTTGGGTTGTCATGGGCAGGAGTTTGAAATCCGCGGAAGCGATTCCGTCGGCGGGAGAGGCATGGGCGCTGCGCGCGCCCAGGATTTATTATCTCCACCCCCAAAATGTAGGGGGCCTGCCGGGCTGGTCGCGCCACATCACGCAGGCCGCGGCGTTGGGCTTCGACCATATCTGCGTCGGCCCGATCTTCGAGCCGGGACATGGCGATCCGTTCCTGGTCTCTGATCTGGAGAAGGCCGACCCGAGGCTGGGCATTGCCGGGTCGCCTGAAGATGTCGTGCGCGAGATCGCGGCACTTTGCCGGGGGCACGGGCTCCGCCTCTTTCTCGACATCGTGCTCGACCGGCTGGCGGCAGATGGGCCCAGCGTGCGTCAGGCCGACGGCCTTTATGAACGCCACGATCATCCCGACACCGTCGATCCTCGCCAGGATCGCGCGGCCCTGAATGCCGCCACGCTGCGCCCCGGCGCCACAGGCCGGCTCGTGCCGTGGTGGACGGAGCGTCTTGTGCGCCTGGTGCGCGCCGGCGCCTCGGGGTTCCGGCTCATGGGGCTTGACCTGGTACCGGGCGAAGCCCTGCGGCAGATCGTCGGCGCTGCTCGCGGACAAGTGACCAGCGGCTTCTGGGCCTGGACCCCCGGCTTGGATTGGGGGCGCCATGCCGATCTGATCGGCGCCGGTCTCGATGGCGCCTTCGCCTCGACGGCGTGGTGGGATGGGCGGGCCGACTGGTATTTCGAAGAGTACGACTCGCTGCGTCGCGTCGCACCGGTGATCGGCCTCGTCGAGGCACCTCTGCGGATCGCTCCGCTGGACACCGGCCTGCGCCGACGCGCGCTCCGGCTGGCCGCCGCCACTGCCGGGGGGCTGATGATGCCGGCCGGGTTCGAGACGGGGCTTGAGGCAGAGGTCAAGCAAACGACCCAGGAAGCCGGACGCCTGGCGTCCATCGGTGCGACCGGGGAAATGCGCCGGCTCACGGGCGCTTCGGCCGAGGTGACGGTCTTGGCGCGGCTGGACGCCGCCGATGGCCGCGCGGCGCAGAGCGGCATTATCGTTCTGATCAACAACGATCCGTCTCGGCCGCAGCCGGTCCCTGTCAGCCTCGATCCTCTCGATCCGGCCGCCGGGGCACTGCTCGGCAACCCACGGACAGTCGCGGGCGAGCCGCTGTCTGACCGCCTGGCGCCGGGCGAAGTCGGCGTGGCTCTGGTGAGCCGCATCGGTGCCGTGCGCGAGAGCAAGCGGCAGGACCGGCGGGTGGCGGGTGCCGCCGGGCTGCGCTCGCCTGTCGTCATCGATCGCGTGACGCCGCTGGTGAGCGGTGGTCCGTTTGCGGCCAAGCGCATCATCGGCCGGCCGATCACGGTCGAAGCCGACATTTTCGCCGACGGCCACGACGTGCTCGCGGCCGAGCTGCTGTGGCAGGCGGCCGACGAGAAGGACTGGCAGCGCGCCCCGCTTGTGCCGATCGGCAACGATCGCTGGCGTGGCGCCCTGCTGCCCAAGCGCATCGGCCGGCATCAGTTCACGATCGAGGCGTGGCGCGACGAATACGCGACCCTTTGCCATGCGCTGGAAGTCAAGCATCGCGCCGGCATTGACGTGGCCACCGAGATCGCCGACGCCCGGGCGTATTTGCTTCGGTTGAAGCTCGACCCGATTGTCGGGGCATTGTCCGACGGCGACGTGGATCAGAACGTCGCCCTGCTGACCAGACCTGAAACGCGCCGCCGCGTCGCCGAGGTCGACGATCGTGCCCTGGCCAATCGCCATGAACCGATCGCCGTGGAAGTCGAGCGACCTCAAGCCGAGTTTGCCAGCTGGTACGAGCTCTTTCCGCGGTCGCTCGGCACGTTCGACGATGTCATCACTGCGTTGCCGCGCGTTCGCGACATGGGCTTCGACGTCCTCTATTTCCCGCCGATCCATCCGATCGGCACGACCAATCGCAAGGGGCGCAACAACGCGCTGAAGGCCGGGCCCGACGACCCCGGTAGTCCCTATGCCATCGGCGGCGTCGAGGGCGGGCACGATGCGATTCATCCGGCGCTCGGCACACCGGAGGATTTTCGCCGCCTGGTTGCCGCGGCGAGCGAACACGGCCTGGAGATCGCCCTCGATTTCGCCATTCAGTGCTCGCTCGATCATCCCTGGCTCAAGCAGCATCCACAGTGGTTCCGCCACCGCGCCGACGGCTCGATCCGCTATGCCGAGAACCCGCCCAAGAAGTACGAGGACATCGTCAACGTCGATTTCCATGCCGAGGGCGCCGTGCCGGACCTCTGGCTGGCCCTGCGTGACATCGTCCAGCACTGGATCGGCGAGGGCGTGCGGATTTTCCGGGTCGACAATCCGCACACCAAGCCGCTGTCGTTCTGGGAATGGATGATCGCCGATATCCGCGGCCGCCATCCCGACACGATCTTCCTGGCCGAGGCCTTCACCCGGCCCACGATGATGTACAGCTTGGGCAAGGCGGGCTTCTCGCAGTCCTACACCTACTTCACCTGGCGCAACACCAAGGCCGAGCTCACGGACTACCTGAGTGAGCTCACGACGACCGACGTCGCCGACTACTTCCGCCCGCACTTCTTCGTCAACACGCCCGACATCAATCCCTACTTCCTGCAATCCTCGGGCCGCGCCGGGTTCCTGATCCGCGCCGTGCTGGCGACGACCCTGTCGGGTCTGTGGGGTGTCTATTCGGGTTTCGAGCTCTGCGAGGCCGCCGCCCTTCCGGGGCGCGAGGAGTATCTCGATTCCGAGAAGTACGAGATCCGCCGCCGGGATTTTGCCGCGCCGGGCAACATCGTGGCCGAGATCACCATCCTCAACCGTCTGCGCAAGCTCCATCCGGCACTGCAGAGCCATCTCGGCGTCACGTTCTACAACGCCTTCAACGATCAGGTGATGGTCTACGGCAAGATGGCGCCTGGGCGCGAGGACATGATCCTTGTCGCCGTCAGCCTCGATCCGCATGGCGTGCAGGAGGCTGCCTTCGAAGTGCCGCTTTGGGAATGGAACCTGCCCGATGATGGCGCCGTCGAGGTCGAGGACCTGATGCGCGGCCGACGGTTCGCGTGGCAGGGCAAGATCCAGCATCTTCGTCTCGATCCCGCGGACCTGCCGTTCGCGATCTGGCGCATTGCACCACGAGGAAACCAGCCATGAATGCGCCACCCGTCATGAATGCCCCGCTGGCCGCCGGCCAGTTGCCAGTCGCGCAGGACGCGCTCTGGTACAAGGATGCGATCATCTACCAGCTTCACGTAAAGTCCTTCTTCGATGCCGACAACGACGGCATCGGCGACTTTCCCGGCTTGATCTCAAAGCTCGATTACATCGCCGAGCTTGGCGTCAACACGCTGTGGCTGCTGCCCTTTTATCCCTCGCCGCGGCTCGATGACGGCTATGACATCGCCGAGTACACCGCAGTCCATCCCGAGTACGGCACGCTCGACGACGTGAAGCGCTTCATCGAAGAGGCGCATCAGCGCGGCATTCGCGTCATCACCGAGCTGGTGATCAACCACACCTCCGACCAGCATGCCTGGTTCCAGCGCGCCCGCCAGGCGCCGGCGGGATCGCCCGAGCGCAACTTCTACGTCTGGTCGGACAACGACCAGAAATATGACGGCACGCGCATCATCTTCCTCGATACCCAGCGCTCGAACTGGACCTGGGACCCCGTAGCCAACGCCTACTATTGGCATCGCTTCTACGCTCACCAGCCCGACTTGAATTTCGACAATCCCGAAGTGCTGAAGGCGGTGCTGCGGATCATGCACTTCTGGCTCGACATGGGTGTTGACGGGTTGCGGCTCGATGCCGTGCCTTATCTCGTGGAACGCGAGGGCACCAACAACGAGAACTTGCCGGAAACGCATGACGTGCTGCGACGTATTCGCGCCGATCTCGACGCCTCGTATCCCGGCCGCATGCTGCTGGCCGAGGCCAATCAATGGCCGGAGGACACCAAGGAATATTTCGGCCAGGGCGACGAATGCCACATGGCGTTCCACTTCCCATTGATGCCGCGCATGTACATGGCGCTGGCGCGCGAGGATCGCTTTCCGATCACCGACATCATGCGCCAGACGCCGCAGATCCCCGACAATTGCCAGTGGGCGATCTTCCTGCGCAATCACGACGAGCTCACGCTCGAGATGGTGACCGATTCGGAGCGCGATTATCTGTGGCAGACCTACGCCACCGACCGGCGCGCCAGGCTCAATCTCGGCATCCGTCGCCGCCTGGCGCCGTTGCTGGAGCGCGACCGCCGCCGCATCGAGCTGATGAACAGCCTGTTGTTCTCCATGCCCGGCGCGCCGGTGATCTATTACGGCGACGAGCTCGGCATGGGCGACAATATCCGGCTGGGCGACCGCGACGGCGTCCGTACGCCCATGCAATGGTCGCCCGACCGCAACGGTGGCTTCTCGCGTGCCGATCCGGCGGCGCTGGCGTTGCCCGTGATCATGGACGCGCTCTACGGCTACGAGACGATCAACGCCGAGGCTCAGACACGCGACGCCCATTCGCTGCTGCACTGGATGCGCCGCATGCTCGCCATCCGGCGACAGCACGCCGCCTTTGGGCGCGGCGGTCTGCGCTTCCTCTACCCCATGAACCGCAAGGTGCTCGCCTACCTGCGCGAGCTCGACGGCGAGGTCATCCTGTGCGTGGCCAACGTCTCGCACACGCCGCAGGCGGTCGAGCTCGACCTCTCGGAATTCAACGGCCGCGTGCCGGTCGAGCTGACCGGCGGCTCGCTGTTCCCGCCGATCGGCAAGCTTACCTACCTGCTCACCCTGCCACCCTTCGGCTTCTACTGGTTCATCTTGACCAGCGAGAGCGAATCACCGTCGTGGCACACGCCGGCGCCCGAACCGATGCCGGACTATGTCACTGTCGTGCTGCGCAACCGGCTCGACGAAGCGCTTGAATCCGCCGCGCCCGTCCTCGAGCGCGAGACGCTGCCGCCTTACCTGCATAAACGCCGCTGGTTCGGCGCCAAGGACCAGATCCTGCAATCCGCACACATCGCCTACACGGCACGGTTGGGCGGCGAGCGCGACATGCTGCTGGCCGAGATCGAGGTCAAGACCGACGGCGCGGTCAGCCGCTGGCAACTGCCGCTGTCGATGTGCTGGGAAGATGAACCGGGTGCCGCCTTGCCGTCGCAGCTTGCGCTGGCGCGCGTGCGGCGCGGCCGGCGCGTCGGCCTTTTGACCGACGCCTTCTCGCTGCCGGTCTTTGCGCGCCAGATGCTGTCTTCGCTGGCCGATGCCCAGCGCATCGACACGCCGGAAGGCCAGATCGTCTTCGAGCCGGCGGCTGACAAGATCGAGGTCCTGCGCCGGCCGGCCGACGCTCCCGTCATGTGGCTGACGGCCGAGCAGTCGAACAGCTCGCTGATCGTCGACGACGCGGTGATGCTGAAGATCTTCCGCCGTATCTCGACGGGCGAGCATCCTGAGGCCGAGATGGGCCGCTATCTCACGGCTCACAATTTTGCCAATGCGCCGGCGCTTCTGGGCGAGGTGAGCCGCATCGATGCCGACGGGCAACGCCATGCGCTGGCGGTTGCCCAGGCTTTCGTGCGCAATCAGGGCGATGCCTGGACCTGGGCCCTCAATCAGGTCAACCGCGCGTTCGACGCCACGGCGAGCCGCGAGGCTTCCGCCGAATCGCGGGGCGACGACATCCGCGACTATCACACCCTCGCCGCGGCGATCGGCAGGCAGCTCGGCATCATGCACACCGTGCTGGCGCAGCCCACCGACGATCCGGCCTTCGCGCCACAGTTGGCGAGCCGTCAGGACGTCGAGGCCTGGATCGGGCGGGCGATGGAGCTGATGTCGGGAGCGTTCGACGCCATCGCCGCTCGCAAGGACTGGGACGACGAAGCGGTCGAAGCCGACGCCCGCGCGCTGCTCGCCAACCGCGAGGCGCTGGAACAGGCGCTGCGCCGGTTGGGCGAGAGCGGCGAAGGTACGCTCATGACGCGCATCCATGGCGACTTTCACCTGGGCCAGGTGCTGGTCGCCAGCGCCGACGCTTACATTATCGACTTCGAGGGCGAGCCGGCGCGGCCGCTGGCCGAACGCCGCGCCAAGGCGAGCCCCTTGCGCGACGTCGCAGGCCTGTTGCGCTCCATCGACTATGCGGCGGCGACGGCGCTCGACCCCAAGAACGTGATTGCACGCCGCGTGTCGCCGGGACGGCGCCAGAGGCTGATAACGCGGCTGCGCGAGGGCGCCGGAAAGGCGTTCATGGGCGGCTATCGCGAGGCCACCGGCAGGTCCGGCAAGAAGGGCAGCCAACTGCTCGACTTCTTCCTGATCGAGAAGGCGGCCTACGAGGTGAGCTACGAGGCGGCCAACCGGCCGACCTGGCTCGCCATCCCGGTGGGCGGCCTGGCGCGCATCGCCAACCGCCTTCTCGCCCCTGCGCCGGGTGCCTCCTCGTGACGGCAGCGGCGCCCGGCCGGCTGGATCGCCCCGACGCCGAAGCGCTGGCGATGGCGCGCCATCGCGATGCCTTCAAGGTGCTGGGTCCGCATGACGGCCCGGCCGGCCGCACGATCCGTGCTTTCCTGCCGGGGGCTCATTCGGTCGAAGTGCTGCGCCGAGCTGATCGAACGCCGCTCGGCCGATTGTTCGAAGGCGAGGTGCCTGGCCTGTTCGAAGGTCCGGTGTCCGATGCTTCGCCCTATCTGCTGCGCATAGAATGGCCCGGCGCGGAGCAGGAGACCGAGGATCCTTACGCTTTCGGTCCGTTGCTGGGCGAGCTCGACCTCCATCTGTTCAACGAGGGGCGACATTTTCGCCTGGCCGACGCGCTGGGTGCCAATGTCGTCACGGTCGAGGGCGTTCCGGGCGTGCGCTTCGCGGTGTGGGCGCCCAACGCCGAACGTGTGGCGGTGATCGGCGATTTCAATTCGTGGGACGCGCGCCGCCATCCCATGCGCCTGCGCTTTCCCGCAGGCATCTGGGAACTCTTCGTACCGCGTCTGGGCGCAGGTGCGGCCTACAAGTTCGACATCGTCGGCGCCGGCGGCATGCGCCTGCCCGCCAAGGCCGACCCGGTGGCGCAGCAGGCCGAGCCCGCGCCGGCCACCGCCTCCGTCGTGGCGTCGCCCCATTCGTGGCGCTGGAGCGACGAGCGCTGGATGGCGAGCCGCGCCGAGCGGCAGTCCGCGGCGGCGCCGATCTCGATCTACGAGGTCCATATCGGATCGTGGTTGCGGCCGGCCGACGGCGAGCGCACCGCGCTGTGGGACCTCGCCACCGAGCGGCTCATTCCCTACCTCGCCGATCTCGGCTTCACCCACGTCGAGCTGCTGCCGATCGCCGAGCATCCGTTCGGCGGCTCGTGGGGTTACCAGCCGCTCGGTCTCTTCGCGCCCAGCGCCCGCTTCGGGCCGCCCGAATCCTTTGCCCGCTTCGTCGACGCCTTGCATGCGGCGAACATCGGCCTGTTGCTCGACTGGGTGCCGGCGCACTTCCCGACCGATCCGCACGGCCTGGCGCGCTTCGACGGCACGGCACTCTACGAGTATCTCGATCCGCGCGAGGGCTTCCACCGTGATTGGAATACCTACATCTACAATTTCGGCCGGCACGAGGTTCAGGGTTTCCTGATCGCGAGCGCGCTGCATTGGCTGGAGCGCTATCACGTCGACGGCCTCAGGGTCGATGCGGTGGCGTCGATGCTCTATCGCGACTACAGCCGGCCGGCCGATGCCTGGATCCCGAACGTCTATGGCGGACGCGAGAACCTCGAGGCGGTGGGGTTCCTGCGCCATCTCAATGCGGTGGTGGCCGAACGCTGCCCTGGTGCCATCGTCGTTGCCGAGGAATCGACGGCGTGGCCCGGCGTGACCGCGCCGCCGCCCGACGGGCTGGGCTTTTCCTTCAAATGGAACATGGGCTGGATGCACGACACGCTCCGCTACATCGAGCATGAGTCGATCCATCGCGCCTATCATCACGACGATATGACCTTCGGCCTGCTCTACGCCTTCTCGGAAAAATTCATCCTGCCGATCTCGCACGACGAGGTCGTGTACGGCAAAGGCTCGCTGCTCGGCAAGATGCCGGGCGATCGCTGGCAGCGCTTCGCCAACCTGCGCGCCTATCTCGGCTTCATGTGGGCGCATCCGGGCAAGAAGCTGCTGTTCATGGGCAGCGAGATCGCCCAGGAACGCGAGTGGAACCACGACGCCGAGCTCGACTGGCCGCTGCTCGGCGATCCGATGCATGCCGGCGTCCAGCGCCTGGTCGGCGACCTCAACCGGCTCTACGCCGGCGAGCCGTCCCTGCATCAGCTTGACTCCCAGCCGTCGGGCTTCCGCTGGCTGATCGGCGACGACCGCGCCAACTCCGTCTTCGCCTTCCTGCGCTCGGGCGAGGAGGGCAGCTCGCCCGTGCTGGTCGTCTGCAACATGACGCCCGTGCCGCGCCACGGCTATCGCATCGGCGTGCCGCTGGGCGGCCGCTGGCGCGAAATCGCCAACACCGATTCGCGCTTTTACGGCGGCACTAATCTCGGCAACGATGGCGCAGTCCATTCGCTCGACCAACCCTCGCATGGCCAGTCCCATTCCGTCCTGCTCACCCTGCCGCCGCTTGCGACCGTGATGCTGCGCGCCGAAGATTGAGCATGGTGGGCTGGCCTGATCGATTGCTGCCCGGCTCGTCCTATCCGCTGGGCGCCACCTGGGACGGGCTCGGCATCAATTTTGCCGTGTTCTCGGCCAACGCCACCAGGCTCGAGCTTTGCCTGTTCGACCCGTCGGGACGGCGCGAGATCCAGCGTTTCGAGATGCCGGAATGCACCGACGAGGTCTGGCACGGCTATCTGCCCAATGCGCGCGCCGGCCTGATCTACGGTTATCGCGCCCATGGTCCCTACGATCCGCAGCACGGCCATCGCTTCAACCATCACAAGCTGCTGCTCGATCCCTACGCGCGCCGCCTGGCCGGCGAACTGCGCTCGTCCGACGCTCTGTTCGGCTATCGCGTGAACTCGCCGCGCGCCGACCTTTCCTTCGACCGGCGCGACAGCGCGCCGGGCATGCTGAAGGCGGTGGTCACCGACGACAGCTTCAACTGGGCCGACGACCGGCCGCCCGCCGTGCCGTGGTCGGATACCGTCATCTACGAAGTCCATGTCCGCGGCCTCAGCATGCTGCGCCACGACCTCAGGCCCAACGAGCGCGGCACCTTTGCCGCGCTGGGCGATCCGTATTTCATCGACCACATGCGGCGGCTCGGCGTCACGACGGTGGAGCTGCTGCCGGTCCACGCCTTCGTGCAGGACCGCACCTTGCTGCAGAAGGGCCTGCGCAACTACTGGGGCTACAACAGCATCGGCTTCTTCACGCCCGAACCGCGCTACCTCTCCGACAACACCCTGGACGAGATGCGCATCGCCGTGCGCCGTCTGCACGCCGCCGGCCTCGAGGTCATCCTCGACGTCGTCTACAATCACACCGCCGAGGGCAGCGAGATGGGCCCGACGCTGTCGTTCCGCGGCCTCGACAACGCGAGCTACTACCGCCTGGAGGCCGACAATCCGCGCCATTGCGTCAACGACACCGGTACCGGCAACACGCTCAATCTCTCGACGCCGCGCGTCCTGCAGATGGTGATGGATTCTCTGCGCTATTGGGTCACCGCCTTCCATATCGAC
>JABCYT010000010.1 GCA_013290035.1 Alphaproteobacteria bacterium | reverse complement strand
GCCTGATGCAGATCGGCAAGCCCAAGCAAGGCGAGACCGTCGTCGTCTCGGCGGCATCGGGCGCGGTCGGCTCGGTGGTCGGCCAGCTCGCCAGGCTGCACGGCTGCCGCGCGGTCGGCATCGCCGGCGGCAAGGACAAGTGCGACTACGTCGTGAAGGAACTGGGTTTCGACGCCTGCGTCGATTACCGAGCCGCCGGCGCCAACCTGTTCAAGGAGCTGCGTGCCGCCGCGCCCAAGGGCATCGACGTCTATTTCGAGAATGTCGGCGGCGCGGTGCAGGCCGCCGTCCTGCCGCAGCTCAACGACTTCGCGCGCGTGCCGCTGTGCGGGCTGATCTCGCAGTACAACGAGATGCAGATGAGTCCTGGCCCCGACTGGCGCCTGCTGCTGGTCAAGCGCGCCACCGTGACGGGCTTCATCGTGTCCGATCACTTCACCCAGATGGACGGCTTCTGGAAGGAAGTGCCGGCCGCGGTGAAGGCCGGCAAGATCAAGTATCGCGAGGATATCGTGAAGGGCATCGAGAACGCGCCCGACGCCTTTATCGGCCTGCTCAAGGGCAAGAATTTCGGCAAGCTCCTGGTGCAGGTGTCGGAGGATCCGACGCGGCGTTGATCGGCGCGATTGGACTGGCGGGCCAAGATGGACCCGGATGTGGCAACCCTGGCCGCCGTTCCACACCATCCGAAATGAGTGCGATGAACCTGCGCTTTGATCTTTTGACGTTGCGGTGGTGAACGGCATGTCGGCGTTGACCTTCACGGTAGCGGCCGACGGCGTGCGGCTCGCCACCTACGAGTGGGGCAATCCGGCCGGTCCCGCGCTCGTCCTCGTCCATGGCCTCGCACAGTGCCATCTCTGCTTTGCGCCGCAGGTCGAGAGCGCCCTGGCCCGCGATTTCCGCATCGTCGCCTACGATCTTCGCGGCCATGGCGCCTCCGACAAGCCGGCCGACGCCGGCGCCTATCAGGGTCGCGAGGTCTGGGCCAAGGACCTCGCCGCCGTCCTGGCGGCGAAGAAGCTCGAGCGGCCCGTGCTGGTCGGCTGGTCTATGGGTGGCCGGATCATCCGCCAATATCTGATGAACTACGGCGACGCGGCGATCGCCGGACTGAATTTCGTCGCCTCGCTGGTCATCGAGGATCCGCATTGCCGGGGGCCGGCTGCGCCCAAGCCGCCGGCGCCCGGGCAACCCCTGATCGCGCAGATCGAGGCGGCGATCACCTTTCTCGACGGTTGCTACGGCATCAAACCGAGTGAAAGCGCGTTCCGGCTGGCGCTTGCCTACAACATGCTGGTCCCCGCCGCGGTGCGCCAGGCGATATCGGGATGGTCGACCGATCCCGCCGAAACCGTCGCCGCCCTGAAGCGCGTTCGCGTGCCGACCCTTGTAACGCAGGGCCGCAAGGATGCGGTCGTGCTCCCCGCGGCGGCGGAGATGACCGCTTCCGCCATCGCCGGCGCGCGGCTGTCGTGGTTCGACGATTGTGGTCATTCGCCGTTCAGCGAGGACGCGCCGCGCTTCAATGACGAGCTCGCCGCGTTCATGGCGCGAGTCGGTTGAGCAGCCGACGCCAAGCGGCGATCTCGCGCGCTGGTCGAAACAGCTTCGCCCGTCGGGCAAGCGCCTTGCCCAGCCGCGCGACAAAGCGCGGTTCGTGCTCCAGCCGCTGCAGCAGGCGGGCGAGCGCTTGCGTGTCGCCGACCGGGAAGTAGCCGGGATAGTCGGTGCCGAGCAGCCCGACATTGCCGTCCATGCGCGAGGCCAGCACCGGCACGCCGGCGACGGCCGCCTCGGAGATCACGTTGGCGCCGCCTTCGCTCCGCGACGAGATGACCATGGCGTGGCTCCGCGCCAGGAGCCGCCGCACGGCGGCGGCCGGCACGTCGTCCCGCCAGGAGTAGCGCGGGTTGGTCGCCATCTCGGCGCGTGCACGGGCCGCCCATCGCGGCGTGTAGGCACGGCCGACCTGCTCGACGCGGACGCGACTGTCGGCCGGCAGCAGGCGCGCCGCCTTGGCCGCCCGCAGCGGATCCTTGACGTCACGCAAATGGCCTATCACCGAGACCACCACGGCGCCGCGGCTCGGCCGACGCGGTCCCGGCAAGGGCGCGGCCGATTGATGGATGACGCCGAGCCGCGCGCGCAGCCGCTTCGGCACGACGCGCCAGGCAAGGTCGTTCAACGCCACCAGCCGGTCTGCCAGCTCCATCGAGCGAAGCGTTCGAACCGGATCGACGTCGATATAGTGATAGATGTCGGTGCCGCTCAGCTGCACGATCACCGGACGCGCGGGATACATCGACTTGAATCTCTCGACCGCCGCCGCACTCCGCCAGGCGTGCACGGCCACCATCAGGTCGGCCGGCTGCCCGTCATAGTCCGACGCCACGCGCACGCGATGGCCGAGGCGGCGCAAGATGCGCGCCCAGCGCGCGGCGGCGACGCGGTTGCCGGTACGTGAAGTCGGGCCCTCGGGTGTGATAAGGACGATCTTCATGGACCATGGCCATGCCCAGCGGCCGACCAGCGGTGCTTCCGCTGCCGAACTCGTGGCGCAACTGCGCGAGGCCCGTCATCGCACCCGGCGCTTGACGGAAGATCTGTCATCGACCGAATTGATGGGCCCCAGGCTCGATATCGTCAATCCCGTGCTCTGGGAGATCGGCCATATCGGCTGGTTCCACGAATATTGGACGCTGCGCCATGCCCACGGCCGCGCGCCCTTGATCGAACGCGGCGACCGGCTATGGGATTCGAGCGCGGTCGCGCACGCCACGCGCTGGCAACTCGATCTGCCGGACCGCGCCGGCACGTTCGCCTACCTGGCGGATGTGCTCGCCCGGCAGGAGGACTTGCTCGGCGGCGCCCCCGACGGGAGGGCGCGGTACTTCTATGAGCTCGCCATCCGCCACGAGGACATGCATGTCGAGGCGCTGACCTATTCGCGCCAGACCCTGTCCTATGCGCCGCCGCAGGACCTCGACGATGCGCGTCATGCGGCGGCGGGTGCCGTGTCGGGCGACGTTGCCGTGCCGGGCGGCGTGTGGCGGTTGGGCTCGACGGCGGCCGACGGTTTCGTCTTCGACAACGAGAAGTGGGCGCACGAAACCGTCATATCGCCGTTCCGCATCGCCCGAGCGCCCGTGACCAACGCCCAGTTCGCGGCCTTCGTCGAGGCCGGCGGCTACGGCGCGCGGGAATTCTGGAGCGACGCCGGTTGGGCCTGGCGGCAGCGCCGAGTTGCCGAGCGGCCGGTCTACTGGCAGGCCAGGCGCGACGGGGTGTGGACGGCCCGGCGCTATCGCGCGGTCGAGGAGCTGGCGCCGCACGCGCCGGTCGTGTTCGTCACCTGGTTCGAGGCCGAGGCGTGGTGCCGCTGGGCCGGCCGGCGCCTGCCCAGCGAAGCCGAATGGGAGGCCGCCGCCATCGGCGAGCCGACGGCCGGCGGCACGCGGCTGGCCGATGTGCGCCGGCGCTGGCCGTGGGGCGATACGGCGCCTGCGCCCAACCGCGCCAATCTCGATTATGCCTTCGACGGACCGATCGATGTCGCGGCTTGCGCGGACGGCGACAGCGCTTTCGGCTGTCGTCAGATGATCGGCAACGTCTGGGAATGGACGGCATCGGACTTCCTGCCGTTCGAAGGCTTTGCTGCCGATCCCTACAAGGACTATTCGCAACCCTGGTTCGGCACGCGCAAGGTGCTGCGCGGCGGTTGCTGGGCGACCAGCGCGCGAATCGCCCGGCCGGCCTACCGCAATTTCTTCACGCCCGATCGCAATGACGTCTTCGCCGGCTTCCGCACCTGTGCGCTGTAGGCCGCCGGACGCTCCTTGCGTGGCATTCGCCACAGAATCGGGGTTCCGCAGGGCGTAGGAAAGGCTCGGACGATCCTCGTGGTCGGATGGCGGCCAGGCGAGGCGGAGCGTGCGATGACCGACCTAGCGGCAGAAATCAGGGATATCCTCGTCTTCCATCTCGGCGCCGAGGAAGCGCGGCTCACGGACGACGCCAGGCTGGCCGAAGACCTGGGCGCCGACAGGCTCGACCTCGTCGAGATCGCCATGTCGTGCGAAGAGCGGTTCGATATCGACATTCCGAACGATGTCGCGACCGGGCTGGCGACCGTGGGCGACGCGGTCCGCTTCGTCCAGGCGCAGCTCACCGGGACCATGGGCGCGACCGCCGCCGCCGGCCCGACCGGCCGTCCCGTTCGCCCGCGTCTCGACGGTCGGTTCGGAGCGGCGTTGCAAGCATGTGCCAGGCTCGCCCTGCGGCGCAGTGGAAGCAGGGGCATGGCGATGCGGGCGATCCTGATGCTGGCGCTCGCCGGCCTGTTCGCCTTCGTCCTGCAGCCGGCCGGCGCGGCCGCCAACGCGTGCACCGAGCCGCCCGCCTTCACGAGCACGAAGTAATCTACGGGGATCAGTTGGCCGGCGCCAGAAAGCGGGGTACTGGTCGTCGCCGACCTTTCTCCATCCAGTCGACGACCTTGCCGTTCAGCGCGCCGGTCAAATTGCTTCTCGGTTCCGCGCTCTTTCCAGCGATAATCGCCCTCTGGCTCCTGAGGATGGGACATGGCGATCAAGACCGGCAAGCAATACGTCGATTCCCTGCGCGACGGTCGCAGGCTCCATATCGACGGCAAGGTCGTCTCCGACGTGACCGCCTATCCGCCGCTGCAGGGCGTCATCGGCACGATCGCCTCCCTCTACGACGATCAGCACGATCCAGCCTATCGAGAGGTGCTGACGTATCGTTCGCCCACGACAGGCGAGCCGGTGAGCACGACCTACCTCGAGGCGCGCACGGCCGAGGAGTTCGCCGCACTTGCCGGCTGCTTTCATCTGCGCGCGCTGCGCACCTTCGGTCTGATGGGGCGCCTCACTGATTTCATGTCGGCCTTTCTGGTCGACCATGCGGTGGCGCTCAAGGCGCTCGGCAAGACCGAGGCGGCGGCCCGCGCCCAGGGCATGGTCGAGCATTGCCGTGAGAACGACCTGCAGGTCACCCACGCGCTGATCGATCCGCAATCCGACCGCTCGACGCTCGATGCCCCGTCGCAGGCGGTGCAGGTCGTCGAGCGGCGGGCCGACGGCGTGGTCGTCAGCGGCTGCCGCCTGCTCTCGACCCTGGCACCAGTGGCCAACGAGTGCTACGTCGGCCCCTACTATCCGCGCCAAGCGGGCGAGGAGAAATTCGTGCTGGCCTTCGTGGTGCCGATGAACGCGCCCGGCCTCTCGATCCTGGCCCGCGAAAGCTTCCATCGCGGCGAGGACGCTTTCGACCGGCCGCTCAGCAGCCGCTTCGACGAAGGCGATGCCATCCTGATGTTCGACAAGGTCCTGGTGCCGCACGAGCGCCTGATCATCGACGGCGATCTCGAGGCCTATAACGGCATGCTGTCGGCGCGGCCCGGCTACACGCCGCTGCAGGCCACCATCCGCTCGACCATGAAGTTGCGCTTTCTGGCGGGCATCGCGACGGCGATCGCGCGCGCCAACGGCCGCGACAAGCTGCCACGCTTCCAGGCCGCCATCGGCGAGTTGATCGCCCTGGTGAGCGTCGCCGAGGGCATTCGCGCCGGCGCGATCGCCGAAGGCCTGCGGCGCGCGGAAGCCTTCGCGCGCGGCGAGCTCAAGATAGAGGGCGATGGGCTCCGCGAGCCGAAGACGATCGGCGTCTGCGGCGGCGCCGCCATCAATTTCTTCTTCCCCTATGCCAATACCAAGGCCGCCGATGTGCTGCGGCTCGCCGCGGGATCGGGCGTTTTAACCATGACCGGCGCCGACTATGCCCATCCCGAGGTCGGTCCCTTGATGGACAAGTGGCTGATCGGGCCGGGCATCGACGCCAAGCGGCGCCTGGCCCTCATGAAGCTTGCCTGGGACATGACCGGCAGCGAATTCGGCTCGCGCGCCGGGCTCTACGAACGCCTCTACTCGGGCGATCCCGAGATCAATGCGCAGCGCTGGTTCAGGAGCGCGATCACCCGGGATTGCGAGCAGCTCGTGCACGCGTTGCTGCAGCCGTGACGGTTGGCGCGGCACGCGCCGGACGCTAGGATATTGGCGTCCTCCAGCTCGGGAAAGAAGCGTCGATGAGTTCATCCGGTGACGGCGACAAGCCTGCCCAGACCGGCCTCGTCGATATGGGGGACATCAGCTTCTACAACCACTCCTACAATCCCAGCTTCAACCTTTCCGAGATTGCGCCGTACCAGGGCAGCTTCAGCGAGCTCGTGCTGAACGTCACGTGGGCGCAATTGCAGCCCTCGGAAGGCGGCCCGCTCACGACCTCGGCCATCGACAGTGCGATCGCCCAGGTCAATGCCCTCAATGCCTCGAACGGCACAAATATCGGCATCAAGCTCCGGGTGTGGGGCGGCTACACGGCGCCCGAATGGGCCAAGAATATCGATGGGGCCCCCATCACCGTCACCGGTGAGGCCGAGGTCGATCCGGGCGTCTTCACCCCCCAGACGATCGGTCGCTTCTGGACCGCCGATTACATCGATGCCTGGACGAGCCTGCAGAATGCGCTCGCCGCCCGCTATGACAGCAACCCTGTCATCCGCGGCATTTCCCAGACAGCGGGAGCCGCCGCCACCGATGAACCCTTCGTGCCCCTGAGAACCAACGCGGTTCTGCAAGGCGGCGGCATAGTGAACCAGGTCGCGCAGCTGCAGGCCGGCGGCTACACCGACGCCGCCGAGATGCTGACGCTGCGCGCGGCGATCGCCGACTATTCCCAATGGTCGACGACGCCGCTCGACTTCACCATGAACACCTTCCACCTGTTCGGCAGCGGCAACGAACTCAACGATTCGACCTTCACGCTCGCCGTCCTGCAGCAGGCGGAGAACTCGACCCGGCTGGTCCAGCCGGGCAATCACGCCTTGGGCAACCCGCTATACCCCCCGACACAGTCGTTTACAGCCAGCTCGCCGCAGACGCCGCTCTCGATCCTGCGGTGGCTCCCAACAGCTTCCAGACGAACGCACCGATCCTCCTTGGGCCCTACGCGAACTGGCAAGCCACCATCGTCAACGGCGTCGCGTTGAATGCCGGCGATATCGAGCTCTGGGACTTCCCGGTCATCCCGGTACCGGTCGGCTTCACCGCCTTCAGCCCCGGCCAGGTGCAGGCGCTCGCCGCGATCCTTGCCGCCGGCAGCCCCCCGCCGACGGCGGGCGCCCCGGACGACGGCTCGGCGCTGGGCTTCATCGCGCCCGCCTTCGCGTCGGGCCCCCCCGGCGCGGTCACCTTCTCGGGCACCAATGCAGTGCTTCTCGCGAGTGCCACGCCGCAGGCCACCTACAGCATCACGCTGAGGTCGCTGGCGGGCGCCACGCTGGGGTTTGCCGGTCTCAGCGGCGCCGTGATCGGGGTGACGAGCGGTCCCGTGGTGACCTTGTCGGGCACGCTTGCCGTGGTGAACACGGTCCTCGCGCACCTCACCGATACGCTGCAATCCGGCACGGATATCGTGCAGATCACGGCAATGGACAGCAGCGGGAACATCGCTGTCCGCGACGTTGGCGTCCAGGTCTCTCCGCCCGCCCCGGGCGCGGCTGCCGCCACCCCCGGACTCTTGGTCGCCGACCAGCGCTTTGCCTTCAGCGGCGGCAGCGCACGCGTGGTCGGCCAGGCGCAGTCCGGCAATCTCGATGTCGCGGCCCAGCTCGGCAGCAGCGGCATCCTGGTCGTCGGCGGCGTGCAATCCGCGCTGTCCCTCGCCGGTAATCTCACCATCGACGGCCACACGTCGTTGCTCGCGGCGCTGTCGCCCAGCGCCTACAGCACGGCGAGCCTCACGGTCGGCGGCACGCTCGATGTGCAAAGCGGTGCGACTGCGTATTTCACCGGAGCCCTCGGCGCCAACGCGGTCCAGGTCGACGCCGGTGGCGCGATCGACGCGGCTGGGACGCTCACGGCCACGGGCGGTGGCCCGATCGTCAACCAGGGCACGATCGAAGCGATGGCGGATCAGACGCTGGGGCTGCAGCGGCTGAACATTGCCAGCGGCCTCTCGGGCACCGGCGCGCTGATCATCGATGCCGGCGCCACGTTGAGGCTGAGTGGTGCGGTCGCCTCGACCCAGACCATCACCTTCGCCGCGAACAGCATCGCCCAGCTCGCGAACGACCCCTATTCGCCGAGCACGCTCGTGCTCGCCGAGCCCAACCAGACGCTGGGCACCATCAGCGGCTTTTCTTTCGCCGACCAGCTGGTTCTGCAGGGCGTAACGGTAACCAGCGCGAGCTACGCCGGCTCGACGCTCACCGTCAATCTGTCGACCGGCGGACCGCTCAGTTTCACCCTGACACCCAACACCACCCTGACCGGGCTCGTCCCCACCGTCATCTCCGGCAACACCATCGCGTTCGTGGCCCCCACGGCGGCGGGCGTCGCGCCGATCGTCGTTGCGCCCGGTACGCTCGAGGGCGCTGTCGGGGCGCCCGTCGACGTGCCGAACATCGTCGTCGAGACACCGCTTCCAGCCACCGCGCCCACCGACCTGACGGTCACCGTCAAACTTGTGACGGGCCCGGGCAATGGCCTGCTGTCTGCCGACGACGACAACGGCAACACCACCGTTACCGGTAGCGGCACCACCACGCTCATCCTGCGGGGCACGCTTGGCGCGGTCGAGCGGAGTCTGCAGACCCTCACCTACAAGGGTGTGACGTCCGGGCACGACGTCGACACCATCACGATCACCGCTTCCAACTACGCGACCACCACCGGGTCTGCGACGATCAATGTCTCCAACAATTACGCCTCCCTCCAGTTCGACTGGACCGGCGCCCACGGCGACAGCTTCGACGATCCCTTGAACTGGTCGGCCGCGGTCGGCGGTGGCACCGTGCTACCGGGTGGCACCAACGTCGCCGCGTTCGGTGCGGGCAGCCATACGGTGTCGGGCGACGGTGCCGTCGGCCAGATGCAGGTCACGGGAACAACGACGCTGACCGGGCAGGTCGTGGTCCAGGGACGCGGCGTCGTGGCACTCCTGGTCGACAGCGGCGGCGCGCTCACGCTCGCCGGCGGCGCTGTGCTGACCGCTCAGGCGGAAGCGATCGTGGGTGGCGCGGGGCAGGGCCTTCTCACCCTGATGGGTGGCGCGCTGGCGCTCACCGGCACGCTGTCGAACGCCCTCGTCATCGGCCAGTCGGCGGGCAGCACCGGCACGGTGCTGAACCTCGAGCAGATCGCGGCCAACAGCGCTGTGGTGGTCGGCGCCGGGGGCACCGGCACGCTCGAGCTGCTGGGCGTCGCCGCGAGCGTTTCGGACGGCGCCGCCGACATTGGCCAGTTGGCCGGCGGCCAGGGCAGCGTGATCGTCAATGGCGGCGAATGGATGACATCCGGCCAGCTCACCGTCGGCGATGCCGGCACCGGCGCGCTGCTGATCAACGGCATGGACAACGGCACGACCGGCCAGGCGACGGCCTTCAATGCCACGATCGGCGCGCGCGCCGGGAGCCAGGGATCGGTCACGCTCGACGGCGGCGAGCTGCTGGTCGCCAATGCCGCGGCAACCTCCAGCACCCTGGCCGTCGGCGCCGGTGGGACCGGTCTCCTCGAGATCGAGAATGGCAGCGAGGTCGCCGTCGGCGCCGCACAAGCGACCATCGCAGACACCACCAACGTAACCAACACCGGCCTGCTCACGGTCGGCGGCACCGCGGGCGGCAGCGGCCGGATCGACATCGGCTGGTATGGCATGCTGCTGGTATATGGCAGTGCCGCTGTCGGTGGCGCGGCCGGCGCCGGCGCGGTGATGGTCGGCGAAAGTACCGACGACGCCGCCTCGTTCGCGATGACCGGCGCGCTGTCGGTCGGCGCCACCGGCCTGGTCACGCTGGGCGGCGCCAACGCCACTGTCCGCGCCAGCGCCATCGACGTCGCCGCGGGCGGTATTGTCTCGGGCGCGGGCACGATCTCGGGCGACGGCGGCGGCAACGACACCGTGATGCTGGCCGACATCGACAATGAGGGCGCGATCGCGGCCGCCGGCGGCAACCTGCTGCTTTACGGCAGCGTCATCGGCTCAGGCTCGCTCTCCGTCGCCACCGGCGCGACACTCACGGTGCAGGCGGCGGTCGGCAGCGGCCAGACGCTGGCTTTCAACCCAAACTCGCGGGCCGTGCTCAACGACGCACGCGCCTTCGCGGGCACGATCACCGGCTTCAGCCCCGGCGACGTGCTGGACATCGCCAGCACGGATGCGACGAGCGCGACCTGGTCCGACGGCGTGCTGACGCTCGACACCCCCTTGGGCGCCATTCGACTCCTTGTCGCCGGCAACTACGCATCGAACAGCTTTGCCGTGCAGGACGACGGCCTCGGCGGCACCAATGTCACCGGTGGTATCGGCGACGTCCATATGACCACCTTCGACGGCCTGCACTACGACTTCCAGGCTCTCGGCGACTTCGTGGCCGTGCGCTCGACCCAGCCCGACAATCCCTGGGGGATCGAGATCCGGACCGCGACCGCCCCGGGCGCCACCAGCATTACGACGGCGCTTGCCGCCCAACTCGGCGATGATCGCGTGACCTTCGCCGTCGGCCGGAGCAATCCCGTCTACGTCAACGGCGCGGCAGACACGCTGCAGGTCGGTGCGACGCAGAACCTCGCGGATGGCACACTCGCGCGGCTTTCCGCCAACGCTTATCGGCTGACGTGGAATGGCGGCGAGTCCGTCACCGTCGCCGTCACCGGTCAGGGTGGCTGGCTCGACTGGTCGGTCGGGCTCGGACCGCGGGACGGACCCGGATCGGTTCAGGGCCTGCTGGGCAGCGACAGCGGGCAAGCGACCGACTTCCAGCTGCCCAACGGCTCCGTGCTGTCGCAGTCGCTCAGCAACGAGCAGATTCTCGGCAGCTTCGCCGAAGCCTGGCGCGTGGCGCCGGGCGCCTCGCTGTTCGACGACAGGTCCGCGCCAGCCGGGCCCGGGACATCCTTCTCGCCCGCCTTGTTACTGCAATCCATGTCGGCGATGGGTGACGCGGCCGGCGCCGCCTCACACGACCTGAACGCTGCGCTTCAGGGCGCGGCCTCTCCATCCGCCGACCAGCTCTTCGCCGCCGCCACCCCAAGCTCGCCCTTCCACGGCTGACACCGCACGCCGCGGCTTTTCCAGCCGTCTCTACTTCTTCCCGGCCAACGGACACCCGCCTTCTTCCAGCGGCCGGAACGCCTCCTTGCCCGGCACGGTGGCGATGATCTTCGCCAGATCCCATTCGCCTTTGGACTCCTCGGGCGTCTTGACCTGCATCAGGTACATGTCGCGGATGACCCGCCCGTCCTCGCGAACGCTGCCGTCCTTGGTCATGAAGTCGTTGATCGGCAGCTTCCTCATCGCGGCCAGCACGGCCTTGGCCTCGTCGGTGCCGGCTTCCTTCACGGCCCTGAGGTAGTGCAGCACGGCGCCATAGGTGCCGGCCTGGATGAAGCTGGGCGGCCGGCCCATCTCCTTGGTGAAGCGGTCGGTGAAGGCGCGCGCCTCGGGAGTCATGTCGTAGTAGAACGGGCTCGAGATCAGCAGGCCCTGCGCGATCTTCAGCCCGACGCCGTGCACGTCGGGGAACTGCGCCAGCGGCGCGCTGATCCGCATGCCCTGCTTGGCCAGGCCGAACTCGGCCGCCTGCTTGACGGCGTTGACGATGTCGTTGCCGCCATTGGCGACCATCAGCCCCTTGGCCTTCGAGGCCTGCGCCTGTACGAGGTAGGCGGAGAAGTCCTGCGAGTTCAGCGGATGGCGCGCCGAACCCAGCACCTTGCCGCCCGCCGCCTTGATGAACTCGGTGGCGTCCGCTTCGATCGCCAGCCCGAAGGCGTAGTCCACGGTGACGAAGAACCAGCTGTCGATGCCCTGCTTGCTGAGCGCGTTGACGATGGTCTTGGTCTGGCCGTAGGTGTCGTAGATCCAGTGGATGCTGTTGGGGCCGCAGGCCTTGGCGGTCAGCGCCGAGGTCGCCGCCGCGGTCGGCATGACGATGCGGTTCTTCTCCTCGGCGACCTTCACCAGCGCAAGCGCGATCGCCGAGTTCGGGATGCCGATCACCATGTCGACGTTCTCGTCGTCGTACCAGCGCTTGGCGATGCCGACGCCGACATCGACCTTGCTCTGGAAATCGGCGCTGACCAGCTCGATCGGCTTGCCCAGCACCGAGCCGCCGAAATCGGCGATGGCGTACTTGGCCGCGAGGACATCGCCCGGCCCGGTATTCTCGGCGTAGGGGCCGGACATGTCGTCCAGCACGCCGATCTTCACGGCGTTGTTCTGAGCCAGCGCCGTGCCGCCGAGCAGGCAGCAGGACAGCAACGCCGCAACAGCGGCCTTCGCGTATCGCATTCGTTTCCTCCCAGTCGCTTTATTGAGGGAATACTAGCACAGCGCTCCCGGCAGAGCTGGCTTCCTCCCCAACGAAGTTGGCGAGGTGCTCCGAAGGGACAGAGGGGCCGTGGCGCGGCTTTTCCCTCAACCGAACGCGGCGAAGACTTCCTCGATCGCCTTCATCTGGTTGCCGGCGGCGGAGGAGGGCACCAGGATCGGCGTATGCACACCCGCCGCGCGCCAGGCGGCGACGCCCTCGCGCACCTTCGCTGCCGGCCCGAACAGCGTGTTGTCGGCGAGCCACTTGTCGGAGAGATATTTTGCCACCTCGTCGCGGCGGCCTTCCGCGACGGCTGTCTCGATCGCGTCCATTTCCTCGACGTAGCCGGCTTCCTTCCAGTAGTTCCGGTAATTCGGCAGGAACGCGTAGTTGGTGAGCGTGCGCCGGTTTACCGCCTTGGCGGCCTCGACGTCGTCGCTGATGCAGGTCGGGATCATGTTGCCGATGAAGAAGCCTGCATCGGTGCGCTTGGCCGCAGGCAGCGCCTCGAGCGACTGGCCCATATGCGACAGCGACGCGTTGGCGAACACGACGCCCTGGGCAAGTTCGCCCGACAGCGCGACCATGCGCTTGCGCAGCGCCGCGACGATGATCGGCGGCAGGGGACCGAACGACTCCTCGGCGCGGAACTTCTCGATGAAGGCGCGCGTGTCGGCCAGCGGTTTGCCCGGCGTCACGCCCATGCGCACATGCGACGGCCCGTGCGCGATGCCGATGCCCAGCCGGAACCGTCCGCCCGAGACCTCCTGCATCATCGCCGCGCTCTGCGCGAAATCGACGATGGTGCGCTGATAGATCGGTGCGATCGTGGTGCCGAACACGATCGATTGAGTGTTCCACGACAGCGCCTCGCACATCGACATGTTGCCGAACGGGCTCGACACGTAGATGCCGGCGTAGCCGCGCCGTTCGGTCTCCTGGCTGAGTTCGATGGTGCGGCGGCGTCGACCGGGCACGGCGATCAGGCACAGGGCGGGGAGCGATTCGGACATCGTGACCTTTCCTTCGGCGGACGTTCGAGGGATTATCTCTGGCCCGCCTGGTTGTTTCCGCTACGGCCGGCGGTTCTCTGCAGGACAGCTTCGGGTGCCCGGAATCAATACGATACTTTTCGTAGAAGTCGTCGCCTCATCTGCAAGATTCTTGGTTGGAAACGCCGTGAACGTGGGTATCAACGAACGAGGGAGAACGGGCCAAGGTCTGGTACGCCGGCCGACGCTCGCCAATCCTCTGCCTTTCTTGCGCGGCTGGGCCCGCGACCCGGTCGCCGTGGGCTTGCCGTTCGCCAGCAGCTACTGGACCGCCCGGCGGCTGGCGCAGGCGGTGCTCGACGCCGCGATTCCCGGCAGCGGCCCGGTCCTCGAGCTTGGCGCCGGCACCGGGGCGGTCACCGAAGCCCTCATCGAAACGGGTTGCGCCGTCGACCGGATCGTCGTGGTGGAACGCGACGCCGAGCTGTGCGGCTCGCTGGCAAGGCGCTTTTCCGGCTTGCAGGTGCTGCACGGCAACGCCTTGGAGCTCGCTGGCATCCTGGCCGGCGCGCGGATCCCGTCGGTTGGCGTCGTGCTGAGCGGCTTGCCGATGCGTGTCGTCCCGCCGCAAGCGGCCGCACGCTGCTATGCGGAAGCGTTCCGGCGCATGCCGTCCGGCGGCGCCATCATCCAGTATACCTATGGCTTCCGGCCGCCGGTCGATCCGGCTGAAGCCGTCCTCAACCTCGACGCCACCTTCGTCGGGCGCGAGTGGCGCAATGTTCCGCCGATGGGCATCTGGAGCTACCGCCTGTCCAACTATCCGCCCGCCACCTCCTTGAAGCGCCGCAAGGTCTCGATCTGACGGTCGAGCTCAGGCATGCGGTACATGGGATAGAGCATCACCATCTGGGCGCCGAGACGCTTCCAGCCTTGTGCGGCCGCAGCCCACAACTGCGGGTCGGCCTCGTTCATGCGCAGCCATCCTTCGAGCCCGAAGGCGGCGGGATCCCGTCCGAACGATTTCAGATGCTCGCGCAGCATCGCCAGCTTGGGCTCGGCCTGCTCGGGCGCCAGGATCGGCATCCAGCCGTCGCCGATGCGGGCGGCACGCTTGACCACGGCGTCCGACGATCCGCCGAACCACACCGGGATCGGGCGCTGCACCGGCACCGGCAGCAGGTTGACGTCGACCAGGGTGTGGAACTTGCCGCTGAAGCTGACCAGGTCCTCGGTCCACAGGCGCCGCATCACCTCGATCTGCTCGGCCTGCCGCGCGCCGCGCGTCTTCCACTCCATGCCGAGCGCCTCGTACTCGACATGGTTCCAGCCGACGCCGACGCCCAGCCGCAGCCGCCCGCCGCTCAGGATGTCGACCTCGGCCGCCTGCTTGGCGACCACCCCGGTCTGCCGCTGCGGCAGGATCAGCACGCCGCTGCATAGCTTGATCGTCTTGGTGACGGCGGCGATGAAGGCCATGGTCGTGAAGGTCTCGTGGAAGGGATCGTGCTCGCTGTAGACCGGCTTCCAGTCGCCGCGTGGCGCCGCGCCGAAGACGTGGTCGGCGACCTCGATGCAGTGGTAGCCGAGCCCCTCCGCGGCCTGCGCCCAATCCCGGATCTTCGCCGGGTCGGTGCCAATGTCGCGCGTCGGAAAGAGGGCGTTCAGCAACATCGAAGACTCCTGTACCGGGGAACCTGGGTTGGCCATTGTTCGCAAAATGCCTGGGTCCTTGCAAATCTCGGCAATGATATGAAGGCAATGGCTGCAACGGCGGCGGCCGGTCGTGAACAAGGAGATGTCGTGATGAAGATAGACTTCGCGGGCAAGAAGGCCATCGTTTGCGGCGGCAGCCGGGGCATCGGCAAGGCGATCGCGCTGGGTTTCGCGGCCTGCGGCGGCGACGTCTCGATCTGCGCCCGCGACCCCAAGGCTCTCGAGGCGACCCGCTCGGAGATCGCCAAGCTCGGCCGCAAGGCCCATGCCGCCAGCGCCGACCTTTCGCAGGGCGACGCGGTGCGCGGCTATGTGCGCGAGGCCGTCGCCCACCTGGGCGGCGTGGATCTTCTGGTCAACAACGCCTCGGCGTTCGGCGGGTCGGACGACGACAAGGGTTGGACCAGCAGCCTCGCCGTCGACATGCTGTCGATCGTGCACGCGACGCAGGAAGCGTTGCCGGCGCTGAAGCAATCCAAGGGCAGCGTGGTGAACATCTCCTCGATCGCCGCCCACCATCCCGCGGCGCGCCAGCCGCCCTACGGCGCCATCAAGGCCGCGGTGATCCACTACACCGTGACGCAGGCCGCGCTGTACGCCAAGGACCACATCCGGGTGAATTGCATCGCACCCGGCTCGATCGAGTTTCTCGGCGGCGTCTGGGACCGCCGCAAGAGCGACAATCCCACGCTCTACAACGCCACGCTCGCCTCGATCCCGTTCGGCCGCATGGGCCATCCCGAGGAGATCGCGAACGTCGCCCTGTTCCTCGCCTCGCCGTTCGCCTCCTGGGTCACCGGCCAAGCCATTGCCGTAGCCGGCGCGCAGGGGCTGTAGATGCCGTCGCCTCAGGCCACCACGATCAGCTCGCACCTGGCGGTCCGGCCGAAGTGGCTCGACA
>JABCYT010000009.1 GCA_013290035.1 Alphaproteobacteria bacterium | reverse complement strand
TTTTCCTCAACGAAGGCCCGCCACCGCCGCCGCCGGGCAAGCAGCCCAACCTGCTGCGCTCGCTGCTCGACCCCAAGGGCCTCAGGCCCAAGCTTACCAACTGGGAGGAGGTCGCGCGCTATCTGGTGTCGACGACCTACGCCGAGATCCTGGCGGACGGCGGCGAGCCCAAGGCGCTGGCATTCATCGAGGAGGTCATGGCCTACCCCGACGTGCCGGCGTCGTTCCGCAAGCTGCGCTTCGAGGAGCGGCCCGCGCCCGTGTTGACGCTGGACTACATCGTCGGCGGCAAGTCGCTCTCGGTCTTCACCACCATCGCCACCCTGGGAACCCCGCAGGACGTCACCTTGCAGGAAGTGCGAATCGAGTGCTTCTTCCCGGCCGACGACCGCAGCGACGCGCTCTTCAAGAGCCTCGCCGCCAGGAGCTAGGGCCTGGAGAAGCGGCACCGACGGGTCCAATCGTCAGCGGCGCGCAGCCTGGACCTCCATCAACGCCAGCAAGGCCTTGACGATCTCGATTGGCCGCGGCGGACAGCCGGGTACGTGCAGGTCGACCGGCAAGATATCGGCGAGTGGCCCGACCACCGCCGGCGAACCGGCAAAGACCCCGCAATTGACCGCGCAATCGCCCAGCGCCACGACCCATTTGGGCTCCGGCGTCGCATTGTAGGTACGCAGCAGCGCCTCGCGCATGTTCCAGGTGACGGGCCCGGTGACGAGCAGCACGTCGGCATGGCGCGGCGAGGCCACGAATTTCAGGCCGAAGCGCTCGACGTCGTAGACCGGATTGCTGATGGCGTGGATTTCGAGCTCGCAGCCGTTGCACGATCCCGCATCGATCTCGCGGATGGCAAGCGAGCGGCCGAGCCGCTGGCGGGCGCGCCCGCCCAGCGCCTGGGCTGCTTCCTCAAGCGCCGCGGCGTCCGGACCAGGCCGCGCGATCGTGGCCGTGCCCTTGCGCAGGGCGTCGAGCAGGAACGATCTCATCGCCCGGTCCTCACAGATCGTGGCCTGAATAGGAGCAATTGAACGACTTGTTGCAGAGCGGGAAGTCCGCAACGATGTTGCCTTCTATGGCCGCCTCCAGCAGCGGCCACTGGAACCAGCTCGCGTCGCGCGCGTGGACGTGGGCGAGCCGCCCGTCATTGCCGACGCGCACGCTCACGAAAACATCGCCGCGGAAGGCCTCGACCAGGGCGGCGCCTTCACCGGCCGCCGCCACCGCCGGCCGATCAGCCCTGATCTCTCCCGGCGCCAGCCGGCCGAGAAGCTGGGAAAGCATCCTGAGGCTCTCGCTGATCTCATCCATGCGCACCAGCAGACGCGCATCGACGTCGCCTGCGGTCCGCACCTTGAGGTCGAACTCCAATCGATCGTAGGGCGCATAGGCGAACGATTTGCGCGCATCGAAGGCGCGGCCCGAGGCGCGGCCGACGAAGCCGCCCGTCGCGTATTGCCGAGCGAGCTCCGCTGAAACGATGCCGGTGGTAACGGTGCGGTCCTGCAAAGACGGCATCGAATCGTAGACCCGCAGGACCTCGGCGCGCGTCGCCTCGAGCCGCGCCAGAAGCCCGCGGATCTTTCCGACGCCCTCACCCGACAGATCGGCCGTCACGCCGCCTGGAACCACGCGATCCATCATCAGGCGATGGCCGAAGCAGGCATCGGCCACGGCCAGCGCATCCTCGCGCTGCAGCGTGCAGCGGGCATGGATGGTGAGCACGCTTGCATCGTTGCAGATCGCGCCGACGTCGTTGATGTGATGCGACAGACGCTCCAGTTCGGCCATGACGCCGCGCAGCAGCAGCGCGCGCGGGGGCGGCGTCCAGCCAAGCGCGGCCTCGACGGCGCGGGCGAAAGCCCAGGCGTAGGCCACCGTGCTGTCACCCGAGAGTCGTCCGATGATGCGCGCGGCCTGCTCGACCCCGGCGCCGGCCATCAGCCCTTCGACGCCCTTGTGCGTGTAACCCAGCCTCTCCTCGAGCCGCACCACCGTCTCTCCATTGGCAGTGAAGCGGAAGTGGCCGGGCTCGATGACGCCGGCATGGACCGGCCCGACCGGTATCTGGTGCAGGCCCTCGCCCTCGGTCGGCAGGAATTCGTAGCGGGCCGCGCTCTGCCGCCCTGGCCAGCGCCCGTGATCGAGCCACGGCCGGGGATCGGGCAGACCGGCGGGCTGAACCCCATAGAGGTCGCGCATGGCCCGCTCGAGGCGCAGCGCGGGCGGGTGACGGGCGGCGACCGACGGATAGCGGCCTGCGTCGGTCTGCAGCGAGACGATGGCGCGCAGGCCGCGGCCGCTGTCATTGAGGGCCATGTGCATCGCGCCGCCGTCCGCCCACAGGGCGCTGAGGTCGTGCAGGCCCGCCGCGCAGCCCTCGGCGAGGGCCGTCCAGACGCCGCTGTCGACCGCAAGCCGGACATAGCCATCGGGCCCGGCAGCCCGGCCGGCAACGAGTTCGCCAAGGGCGTGCGCGGCGCTCATCCGAGCAGCTCTGCGGCGCGCTGGAACCAGGCGACCAGCAGGGGCGGCAGGAAGATGCCGGCCGCGAGCACCAGCAGCAGGTGCAGCACCATCGGCACGGACGAGGCCTCGACGCGATGGGCCGGTCCCACGGGCTCGCCGAAGATCGTGCCTTGCAGGCGCATCAACAGGGCGCCGAAACCGACCAGCAAGCCGAACGCCGGCAGCAGGGCAAGCCATGGCTCGCGGGCGAAGGTCGTGGTCAGGATCAGGAACTCGCTGGCGAACACGCCGAACGGCGGCATGCCGCAGATCGCCAGCACGGCCAGCGCAAACACCACGGCAAGCCGCGGATGGGTGACGCTCAGCCCTCTGATTTCGGCGATGCGCTGCGTGCCCTTGGCTTGAGCGATATGGCCGACGGCGAAGAAGATTCCGGACTTGGTCAGGCTGTGCATGGCCATGTGCAGCAGTCCGGCGAAATTTGCCAGCGGCCCCCCCATGCCGAAAGCGAACACGATCAAACCCATGTGCTCGATCGACGAATAGGCGAAGAGCCGCTTTATGTCGCGCCGCTGGTACAACATGAAGGCGGCGAAGATCAGCGAAACCAGGCCCATCACCACCATGACCGGACCGGGATCGAGCGCCGCCGGTTGACCGGCCACCAGCATCTTGAAGCGCAACAGGGCATAAAGCGCCACGTTCAGCAGGAGGCCCGACAGAACCGCCGAGATCGGCGTCGGGCCCTCGGCATGCGCATCGGGCAGCCAAGCGTGCAGCGGCGCGAGCCCGACCTTGGTGCCGTAGCCGATCAGCAGGAAGATGAAGGCGAGATCGAGAATGGCCGGGTCCATCCGCGCCGCCGCCGCCTGCAGGAGGCTCCAGGTCATCGCCGGCATACCCTCGCCCAGCGCCGGCTGGCCGGCGAGGTAGATCAGGATGGTGCCGAAAAAGGCCAGGGAAATGCCGACGCTCGCCAGGATGAAGTACTTCCACGCCGCCTCGATCGCCTGCGGCGTGCGGTAGAGACCGACCATGACCACGGTGATTAGCGTCGCCAGCTCCAACCCGACCCACATCACGCCGATATTGTTGGCGATGAGGGCGAGATTCATCGAGCCCATCATCGCCTGGAACATGGCGTGGTAGAATCGCACAAAGCTCGGCGACAGCCGGCCGGTCTCGATCTCGTGGCCGATGTAGGAGGCGCTGAACAGCGCGGTCGTGAAGCCGACCAGGGTATTGATGGCGATGAAGACGATGTTGAATTCGTCGACGATGGCGTAGTCGCCGACGATGGATTCGCCAGCCACCAGCCAGAGACCCGCGGCAAAGGTCGCCGCCGAGACGATCACGTTGGCTGTGGCGCCCACGCGGTATCCCGGGACCGCCACGAGGATAAGCGCTGCCGCATAGGGTATCAGCACGACGAGCTGATAGGCATGGATCATCGGCGGTCCCCGCGCATGCGGTCGAGCGCCTCGAGATCGACGGTGTCGAAGCGTTCGCGGATGCGGAACACGAAGACCGCAAAGACGAACAACGAAATCAGCACCGAAAAGGCGACGCTGACCTCGACCACGAGCGGCATGCCGCGAGCGCCGGTGGCGGCAAGGATCAGGCCGTTCTCCATCGACATGAAGCCCACGACCTGCGTCACCGCGTTGCGACGCACGATCATCATCAGAAAGCCCAGCAGGATGATGGCGAGCGCCAGCGCCAGCTCCTCGCGGGCGTGGCTGGCCATTCCCGCCGCGACCTTGAGGACCAGCGCCTGGGCGAGGCCGGTGAGGGCGAGGCCAACCATCAGGGCGACACCGACCCCCACAACCTTTTCGACCTCGCGATGAATGCCGAGCCGCGCCACGGTGCGATGCAGCGCCACCGGAATGACGATGCCCTTGAGCGTGAGTGCGATCAGCGCGGTGATGAACAGGTCCGGCCGGTTGTCCGACCAGGCCGACCAGGCGACCGCCAGCGCCAGTGTGATCGACTGCGCGGCGAAGGCGTTGAGCACGGCGGCGACACGTTCCTGGTAGAGCAGCGCGAAGCTCGTCACCAGCATGACGCCGGCCAGCAGGTGGGAGATCTCATAGGCCTGGCTCACGCGAATACCCCGCGCGTGAGGAACGCCAGCAGGATGGCGATGAAGCCGAACACGAAGGCGACGCCGACAAAGTCGGGCAGCCGGAAAACGCGCATCTTGGCGATGCTGACCTCCCACACGCCCAGCAGGACGGCGCCGGCCAGCAGCTTGGCGATCCAGGCCGCGAGGCCGATCGCCCAGCCGGACAGGCCCGCCGTCGCCGGCGCCATGCCGAACGGCGCGAACAGGCAGATCAGCAGGGAAAGGTAGAGCACCAGCTTGAGATGACTCGCCGCCTCGATCAGGGCGAGATGGCGTCCGGAATACTCCAGCACCATGGCCTCGTGGACCATGGTGAGCTCCAGATGCGTCGTCGGGTTGTCGACCGGGATGCGTGCATTCTCGGCCAGCGCCACAATGACCAGCGAGATGAGCGACAGGGCGAGCGACACGCGCACGCCAAACGGTTCGGCGATGAAGAAGTCGGCGACGCCGGCCAGCCGTGTGGTGCCGGCGGCGATGGCCAGCGTCACCACGATCAGCATCATGGCCGGCTCGGCCAGCGTGGCGATCATCATCTCGCGCGATGAGCCGATGCCGCCGAAGCTGGTGCCGACATCCATGCCGGCCAGCGCCAGCAGGGCGCGGGCCGCGCCCAGCAGGGCGACCAGCGCCACGACGTCGGCCGCCCAGTTGAACATCAGCCCCGAGGCGAAGCTCGGCACCAGGGCAGCCGCCACCCAGGTCAGTGCGAAGATCAGGTAGGGCGCGCTGCGGAACAGCCAGGACGCGCTTTCCGCGATCACCGATTCCTTGCGCAGAAGCTTGGCGAGATCGAGATAAGCCTGCAGCAGCGGCGGCCCTTGCCGGCGCATCAGCCGCGCCTTGACCCGCCGCACGACACCGACCGCCAGCGGCGCGATCAACAGCACGAACGTCATCTGGGCGCCCTGCGCCAGGAACTGCACGACGAGGTCGTGGGTCACGTCGTCACCGCCGCAATCGACAGCAGGATGACCAGGGTGACGAACATCAGCACGAGGTAGCGGCGAATGGTGAGGAATTGCAGGACGTTCAGGCACTCTGACAGGCCGAGGACAGCCTGGCCGGGCGCCGCGTAGAATACCCGCCACAGATGATCGACCACGACCACCGAGAAGCGCGCCGGCCGGATGTCGCCGGGGGGCGGCATGACGACCGTCTCGCGTGCGGCGAAGGCTGCGGCGCCATACACCCGGCGCAGCGGCTGGGCGAAACTCGAGGCGGTGTACTGCGTGGCCGGCGACGGGTCGGGGAAGCCGCAATCCCAGGCCGGCCCGCGGCGGGTCCGGCGCTCCGACAGTCGATGGACCACGATCAGCGTCGTGAGCGAGGCGATGGCGACGAAGAGGGCGATGACCGGCGCGTCGTAGATGCTGCGCGCCGGATCGAAGGCGATCAGGGAGAACGGCGTGGGACCGCTGCCGGGGCCGGGCAGCGCGCCGCCCACGAGTTTGTGCAGCACCGGCGCCAGCGCCGCGGCCAGCACGCTGCCCATGAGGCCACCCAGGATGCACAGGAAGGCGAGCCCGCCCATGGCGGCCTGCTGGGCAAGCGGCACGTCGTGCGCGCCGGCTGCTTCGGCGCTGCGCGGGCGGCCGAGGAAGGCCGTGCCGTAGACGCGCACGAAGCAGGCGGCGGCCAGCGCGGCGGCCAGCGCCAACATGGCGCCGATGGCGGGCGAGGCAAAATGCAGCGCTGCCTGCGGCAGAGCCGGAGCGGCGATGACCGCCTGGAACAGCAGCCACTCGGAAACGAAGCCATTGAGCGGCGGCAGCGCGGAGATGGCGAGCGCACCCACCAGAAAGAAAGCAGCGGTGCGCGGCATGCGACGGATGAGGCCGCCCAGCCCGTCGAGGTCGCGCCGTCCGGTGGCGTGCAGGATGGCGCCCGCGCCGAGGAAGAGCAGGGACTTGAACCACGAATGGTTGAGGACATGCAGGAGTGCTGCCGCCATCGCCACGGCCGCCGCCTCATGCTGGGCGTTGGCGCTGAAGGCCAGGGCGAGGCCCAGCGCCACGAAGATCACGCCAATATTCTCGATCGTCGAATAGGCCAGCACGCGCTTGAGGTCGCGGTCGAGCACCGCGTAGAGCAACCCCAGCACGGCCGTCATCGCGCCCAGCACGATGGGCGGCAGCGCCCACCACCAGTCGGGCGGTCCGAGCAGGTCGAAGGCGATGCGCACGAAACCGTAGATCGCCACCTTGGTCATGACGCCGCTCATCAGCGCCGAGACGTGGCTCGGCGCCGCCGGATGGGCGAGCGGCAACCAGGCATGCAGGGGGATCAATCCGCCCTTCGAGCCGCAACCGACGAGCGCCGCCGTCAGCACCAGGGCGGCGACCATCGGTTGGGGGCGATGGGCGCGAACGGTGTCGAAAGCATAGCCGCCGGCCGGCCCGGCGAGGCCGCCGAAGGCGAACAGCAGCGCCACCGTACCGATCGCCGCCATGACGAGGTAGAGATGAGCGGCCCGCCGGCATTCCGGGTCGGTGTGGCGAGCAACCACCAGCGCCCACGAGGCAAGCGACATCAGCTCCCACGAAAACAGGAAGGCGTAGGCGTCGTCGGCGATCAGGACCAGGTTCATCGCCGCGGCGAACAGCGGAAACAACGGCTCGACCCTCGGCGTTAGCTCCTTCGCCCGATCGAAGCCCATGCCGTAGAGGCTGGCCGCGACGACGCCGCCGTTGATGACGATGCCGAAGAAGGCCGACAGGGTGTCGAGCCGCAGGTGAAAGCCGATCGTCGGCAGGCCGATCGGCAGGCGTATCGCCGCCTCGCTGCCACTTAGCAGCACCTGCAAGTCGACGACGCCCAGCACGACCGCGGCCAGCGCGCTCAGCGGATAGACGAATGCCAAAGCAGGCCCGCGCACCAAGGACGCCATGGCGGCGCCGATAGCCAATGCCCCCAAGGCGACGCCCGATACATACAATCCCGGCACGGCTATCTCGGCCTTTCGTCGTTCGATCAGATATTACGTAAAATTTGTGTCTAATTGGCCTAGTCTAGCAAGAGAAGGCAGCCGCACTAAAGCTCAGAACGCGCCGGCCAGCGAGCGCTCGCCCTGTGCTCTGCGGATCTCGTGGAAGCCGCCGACCGTGCGGCTGATGATCTCGGCGACCGGCAGCACCTCATGGATCAGGCCGACCGTCTGGCCGGCGAGCGCCAGCGAGGCCTCCATGTCGCCGCCGAAATAGACGTCCTTCACGCTCTTGAAGATCGCGCGGTCGAACGAGCCCGCGCGATCGATCGCCTTGGCGCGCTCGGTCCGCAGCGCGCGCACGCAAGGCGTCGACTTGCGGTTCAGCATCACCGTGCCGGTATCGTCGGAATCGATGATCGCCTGCTTGTAGTTGCGATGCACCGGGCTTTCAGCGGCGCTGACGAAGCGCGTGCCCATCTGGATGCCCTCGGCGCCCAGTGCAAACGCCGCCATGCCGCGGCCGTCGCAGATGCCGCCGGCGGCAATGATCGGAACATCGGTCCGCTCGCGCACGCCCTGCAGGAGCACGAGGGTGGAGACATCGTCAGGATTCTTGAAGCCGCCGCCCTCGCCGCCTTCGACGATCAGCCCGTCGACGCCCGCTTCGACCGCCTTCAGCGCCGAGGAGAGATTGGGCACGACGTCATAGACGATGAGGCCCGCCGCCTTGAGCGTGGGCAAGAGCTTGTCCGGCGAACCGGCGGAGGTCGTGACGAACTTCACGCCGCTTGCAGCGACCAGGTCGACGATGCGCGGCTCGCGGATGAACAGGATCGGCAGGTTGACGCCGAACGGCTTGTCCGTCAGCTCCTTCATCCGGGCGATCTCGGCCAGGCACTGATCGACCTCGCCGCTCGAGGTCTCGATGATGCCGAGCCCGCCAGCGTTGGACACCGCCGAGTCAAGCTGGCTGCGGGCGATCCAGCCCATCGGCGCCTGAACGATCGGATAGGCAACGCCGGTACGGGCGAGCACGCGGTTCATTCTCATATTCCTCTTCTCACTATTTGCTTCCCGCGAGAAGCGCGGAGGTGGCGCGTAGAGCCGGAGGGGTCATGGCTTTTCCTAGCAGACGCATGACCCCTCCGCCCTCCGGGCACCTCCCCAACTTCGTTGGGGAGGAATCTCACGGCAGGTTGCGGGCGCGTTCGTAGGCGGCGGCGAAATTGAGCGGGGTGTCGCTGCGACAGGCCGGGGCGCGCTTGGGATCGGGCTCCTCGATGAAGGCGTCGCGCAGGCGGGCCGCGCACGGATCCTGGATGACCACGCCATGGCCCTGGGCGCGGAAGACAACATGGCGGGACGACGGCAGATGCCGTGCCGCCTCGCGGCCCCAGGCGGGCGGCGTCAGCCAGTCGAAGGTACCGCTCAGCAACAGCGTCGGAACCGCGACCTTGACCGGCTGGCGCTCGGCGGCGGGCGCGGCGGGCACGCGCCACACCGGGCAGAAGGCCGGCGACTTGCTGGTCCGCGCATTGAAACCATAGACGCCGTTCGCCTCGATCATCTTGCGGCGCGCCGCCCGGTCGACCGTCGCCCAGGTCTCGCGGCACTCGATGCTGTTGTAGAGGCCGTCGAACTGCTGGGCATTCTGTTCGAGCAGGCCGCCGTCGCTGCTCTCGAGATCCTCGGCGAACATTTTCAGCAGCCTGATATCGCCGCGCTGGAGCGTGGCCACGCTCTCGGGAATCAGCGCCGCCTCGCCCTCGCGCATCATGTGCAGCAGCACCATGAGGAGCTTCGGCCCATCGAGCCGCACCGGCTGCGGGCCGTCCTCGAGCTGGAGGGTAAGCTCGACGGGCTTCTGCTCGGCCGCATCGATCGTGCTCTCGACGGCACCGCGCAGGCCGGGATGGCGCTCGCGGCAGAGCGGATCGGCGGCGCATTCGGCATAAAGCTGTTCGAAGGCCTGGCGCACGATCTCCGGCTCGTTCTGCTCGCCGTTGACCTCGGGCGGATAGACGCCGTCGAGCACCGCCGCCCGCACCAGCTCGGGATGGCGCCGCATCACTTCCAGCCCCCAGCGCGTGCCGTAGGACACGCCATAGATGTTGATCTTGCCAAGCGACATGGCGCTTGCCAGATCGGCCACGTCGTCGGCCAGGGCCGGCGTCGTGTACATGGAGAGGTCGATCTTGCGCTTGTCGAGGCCGGCGCGGCAGCGCACCAGAATGTCGCGTTCCTGCTGCTCGGTCACCGCCCGGCGACGCGCCTTGGCGGGGTCGGTTGTGCGCGGGTCGAAGCAGTCGAGGTTGGGCGTGGTGCCCCCGGCGCCGCGCTGGCTCACGACGACGACATCGCGGCGGCGGCGGATGACGGCGGTCTCGTTCCACCAGTCGCCCTCGGCCAGGGCATCGGCGCCGGGACTCGAGGCCACCAGAGGCGCATCACCGGGACCGCCCGAGAGATAGAACATCGGCTCGGCGCCCGCGGTGCGCTTGGCCTTCAGCACGGCCACCTTGAGGCGCACCTCGCGGCCGTCGGGCTGCTCGCGATTCTCCGGCACGATCAGCGTGAAGCATTCGATCCGGTCACCACGCGGCGGCTTGAAGGTGCAGCGCTCGCGCTCGAGCCGGGGAGCCGCGAACACACTGCCGGCCAGCACCAGCAGGGCCGCTAAAAGACCGCCTGCCAGACCGCCCTGTAGCCACAATCGGACCATGGCCATGTTGTGCCACATCAGAGCTTGTGACGGCATGAAGTAATTCTATGGATGGGGACGAGGCGAGCGTCTTGTCAGCGCCCATGGTCCAACGCAAGTTGCCTCTATGACCTCCCGTTCCTACTGGACCGCCGTTTGGTGCGGTTTTCTCGTGCTCACCATCGGTCTGGGCGTGCGCCAGAGCTTCGGCATCTTCCTGAAGCCGGTCTCGGCCGAGCTCCAAGTCGGCCGCGAGCTGTTCTCCTTCGGCACCGCGCTGTCCATGCTGCTGATGGGCGCCGTCGCCCCGTTTTCGGGACGGCTGTGCGATCGCTTCGGCTCGGCGCCGACCATCGCCGGCGGGGGCGCGCTCTACGTGGCGGGCATGATCGTGACCGCCACGATGCACAACGGCGCCATGCTGATCCTGGGCAACGCCCTGGTGGGTGTCGGCCTGTCGGCGGCGTCCTTCGGGCCGGTGCTGGGCGTGATCCTGCGGGTGGCGCCCCCGGCAAAGGCGGCGCTGGCCGTCGGTATCTGCTCGGCTGGCGGCTCGTTCGGCCAGTTCTTCATCGTGCCGCTGGCGGCGGTGCTGCAAAACCATCTCGGCGGCTGGCGGCCGACCATGTGGGCGCTGACGGGCCTCGCCGTGCTGATCATGCTGCTGTCGATCGGGCTGAATGACAGCCGGGAGATCGCGGCCGCCCAGCGGGCCGGCGGCGATCGTCAGTCGGCCGGCTCGGCACTCTCCGAGGCTTTTGGCCAACGCAGCTACGTCTTGCTGGTGATCGGCTACTTCGTCTGCGGCTTCCACGTCGCCTTCGTCGGCGGCCACCTGCCGGCCTACATCTCCGACAAGGGGATCGGCCTGTCGCTGTTCGGAATCACCTTGTCGCCGGCCGAGCTCGGCGGCTGGTCGATCGGCATGGTCGGCCTGTTCAACATCGCCGGCTCCATCTTGTGGAGCGCGATGGGTGCCCGGCACAAGCGCAAGAACCTTTTGTCGTTGCTCTACTTGCTGCGCTCGCTGGTCTTCCTGGGCTTCGTCCTGGCGCCGCTCTCGGCGGCCTCGGTGCTGATCTTCGCCGGGGCGCTGGGCTTCCTGTGGCTCGGCACCGTGCCGCTGACCACGTCGCTGGTCGGCCATATCTTCGGCCCGGTCCATCTCACCATGCTGAATGGCGTCGTGTTCTTCGGCCATCAGGTCGGTAGCTTCTTCGGCGGCTGGGGCGGCGGGCGGCTGTTCGACCTGCAGGGCAACTACGACATGATGTGGTGGATCTCGATCGCCCTCGGCCTCGTGGCGGCCGCGCTGCATTGGCCGATCGTCGAGGAGCGGCTCACGCGGCCGACGAGCGCCGCGTTGCCGCAGCCGGCATGAGCCTGAGCTGGCGCTCCTTCTTGCTGTGGGGCGCGGCCTCCCTGGTGGGCGCAGCGACCGTCGTGTCGTTCGTCCTGTGGGGGCTGAACGGCCCGGCCTATCTCGTGGACCTGATCGCGTCCTACTGCCTCTAATTCTTTTCCTCCCATAGGGAGGAAAAGAAGAATCAGAGGACGAACTTGCTGAGGTCGGCGTTCTTGGCGAGCGCGCCCACCTTCTCGCGCACATAGGCGGCGTCGATCTCGACCTTCCGGCCGGGGCTGTCGGAGGCGGTGAAGCTGATCTCCTCCAAGAGCTTCTCCATCACCGTGTGCAGCCGGCGCGCGCCGATATTCTCGACCGCTTCATTGATGTCGGCCGACAGCTTGGCCAGCTCGTCGATGGCGTCCGGCCTGAACTCCAGCTCGACCTTCTCGGTGGACAGCAGCGCTTTGTACTGCTTGACCAGGCTGGCCTCGGGCTCGGTCAGGATGCGGCGGAAATCCTCCTGCGTGAGCGAGGCCAGGCTGACCCGAATCGGCAGGCGGCCCTGCAGCTCGGGCAGCATGTCGGACGGCTTGGCCATATGGAACGCGCCGGAGCAGATGAACAGCACATGGTCGGTCTTGACCGGCCCGTGCTTGGTATTCACCGTCGTGCCCTCGATCAGCGGTAGCAGGTCGCGCTGCACGCCTTCGCGGCTCACGTCGCCGCCGCCGCGGAACTCGCTGCGCGCCGTGATCTTGTCGATTTCGTCGATGAAGACGATGCCGTTCTGCTCGACCGATTCGCGGGCCTCGCGGACCACGCGTTCCTGATCGAGCAGCTTGTCGCTCTCCTCGCGCATCAGGGTCTCGTAGGATTCGGTCACGGTCATCTTGCGCTTCTTGGTGCGCCCGCCGAACGCCTTGCCCAGCATGTCGCCGATATTGATCATGCCGACCGACGCGCCGGGCTGGCCCGGCACCTCGAACTGCAGGGGCGCGCCCGTATCGGCAACCTCGATCTCGATTTCCCGGTTGGCCAGCTCGCCGTCGCGCAGCTTGTGGCGGAAGCGCAGCCGCGTCTCCTCGCTCGCGCCGGTGCCGCACAGCGCATCGAGCACGCGGTCCTCGGCGGCGAGCTCAGCCTTGGCGCGCACGTCCTTGCGCAGGCGCTCGCGCGCCATGTCGATGGCGGCTTCCATCAGGTCGCGCGCGATCTGCTCGACATCGCGGCCGACATAGCCCACCTCCGTGAACTTGGTCGCCTCGACCTTGAGGAACGGCGCGTTGGCGAGCTTGGCCAGGCGGCGCGCGATCTCGGTCTTGCCGCAACCGGTCGGGCCGATCATCAGGATGTTCTTGGGCAGCACTTCTTCGCGCAACGCGTCGGGGAGTTGCAGGCGTCGCCAACGATTGCGCAGCGCGATGGCCACGGCGCGCTTGGCGTCCTGCTGGCCGACGATGTGCTTGTCGAGTTCGGAGACGATTTCGCGGGGGGAAAAGTCGTTGCTCATTAGGCTTAAAGCTTCTCGATGACGAGATTGTGGTTGGTGTAGACGCAGATGTCGGCGGCGATGTCCATCGCCTTGCGCGCGATCGCCTCGGCATCGAGGCCCTCGATGTCGATCAGGGCGCGCGCCGCGGCCAGCGCATAGTTGCCGCCCGAACCGATGGCGATGATGCCGCCCTCGGGCTCCAGCACGTCGCCCGAGCCGCTGAGCAGCAGCGAGACGTCCTTGTCGGCCACCGCCATCATCGCCTCAAGCCGGCGCAGGTAACGGTCGGTGCGCCAGTCCTTGGCAAGCTCGATGCAGGCGCGCAGAAGCTGGCCGGGATGGCGCTCGAGCTTGGCCTCCAGGCGCTCGAACAGGGTGAAGGCATCGGCCGTCGAACCGGCGAAGCCGCCCACGATCTGGCCGTTGCCCAGGCGCCGGACCTTCTTGGCGTTGCCCTTGACGATGGTCTGGCCCATCGACACCTGGCCGTCGCCCGCCATCACGACCTGGCCGCCCTTGCGGACCGACAAGATGGTTGTGGCGTGCCAGCCGGGCGTGGCGGAATTCTCGGATTGTCGGGACATGGCCCCGTAAATAGTCATTTGCGGCGGCAAATCAATCGGCGTCCTGGCGCCTTCACGGGCCGTGCTAACGTCGTTGCATGAACGATCAAGCCCCCGTCATCGTCGTCGGCGCCGGCATCGTGGGCGCCGCGACCGCGCGCGCCCTGCAGCGCGCCGGCCACCGCGTCACCTTGCTCGACAGCGCCGAGCCCGGCCGCGCCACCTCCTACGGCAATGCCGGCTTCATCGCCATCGATCACGTGCTGCCGCTCGCCCGGCCGTCGACCCTGAAGCGCGTGCCGCAAATGCTGATGGACCGCAACGGCCCGCTCACGGTCCATCCGCCCAGCCTGCCCTGGCTGCTGCCCTGGATGGCGCGTTTCGCGCGCGCCGCCTACAGCCCTGCCGAAGTCAGAAAAGGCATCGATTCCTTCGGGTCGCTGATGGCCGAAGCCAACATCGCCTGGAAGGCCGAGATCCAGGCGTCGGGCCTGGGCGAGCTCTTCAAGTCCAAGGGCGCGCTCTATGTCTACGAAAGCGAGGCCGCCTTTGCGTCCGGCGCAGAGGAGCGGGCGCTGCAGAGAGCCAAGGGCACGGTATTCGAAATCGTCGACGGCAACCGCGCCCGCGAGTTGGCGCCGGGCCTCAGTGATCGCATCGTCCGCGGCGTCTACTACTCGCACGGCATGCACACCATCAACCCCTACAAGGTGGTGGCGACCCTGGTCGAGCGCTTCGCCAACGAAGGCGGCATTGTCCTGCGCGGACGAGTACGCGGCTTCGGCCGCGACGGCAATCGCGTGACGTCGGTCGAGATCACCGACCGGAACCTGCCGGCCAGCGCGGTGGTGATCGCCGCCGGGCGCGCCTCGGGCGAGCTGACGCGCCTGCTGGGCTTCAACGCGCCGCTGGTGGCCGAGCGCGGCTATCATGTGATGCTGACGCCCGACAACGTGCGCTTCGACCTGCCGGTGAGCCCGGCCGAGCGCGGCTTCGTCATCACGCCGATGGAGGAAGGGCTGCGCATAGCCGGCACCGTCGAGCTGGCGGCGCCGCACCAGCCGCCGTCCTGGCAGCGCGCCGATCTTCTGGTGCGGCATCTCAAGGAGACTTTCCCCGGCGTGGGCGGCGCCGAGCTCAGCCGCTGGATCGGCGAGCGCCCGAGCCTGCCCGATTTCCGGCCAGCGATAGGGCGCGCGCCGCGGCTCGCCAACGTCTATTGCGGCTATGGCCATCAGCATGTCGGGCTCACCCTCGCCACTGCGACCGGCCGGCTGATCGCCCGCCAGATGGCCGGCGAGGAATTGCCCGAGACCTTGAGGGCGTGCGATCCCGGCCGCTTCGGTTAGCGTAGGCCGGCGATTCAGCAACACTGTCATGACACCGAAGCGAACGGCCGACCAGCCGTTGCGCGGTTTCGACAACAGGATTAGCGTCTGGGGGTCATCTGACTTGGCGATTTTGGAGGCAGGCATGAGTTCTCATCGCAGCCCCGCGGAAGTTCGTTCCAGCTTGAAGCATCCCATCATCGACGCCGATGGCCACTGGATCGAGTACAACCCGGTCTTCGCCGAGCGCATGCGCAAGGTGGCGGGCGACAAGTCGGCCGACGGTTTCATCGCCGCCCAGCGGCGCATCCCCGACGCACTCCGCCTGTCGATTGCCGAACGCAAGCAGCGCGGCATGGCCATGGAAGGCTATTGGGGCCGTCAGACGACCAACACGCGCGACCGCGCCACGGCGATGATGCCGCGCATGCTCTACGACCGACTCGGCGAGCTCGGCATCGATTTCGGCGTGATCTACCCGACCGCCGGCCTTAGCATCCCACGCATCGCCGATGACGAGACGAGGCGCGCCGTCATCCGCGGCTTCAACATCGTCACGGCCGAATATTTTGCCAAGCTCAGTGATCGGCTGACGCCAGCGGCGGTGATCCCGATGTTCACGCCGGACGAGGCGATCGCCGAGCTCGAGTTTGTGACCAAGCAGCTCGGCGCCAAGGTCGGCATGTTCGGCGGCGGCGTCCCTCGCCGCGTTCCGATGGCCAAGGACGTCGATCCCGCCCTCGGCCGCTTCGCCGTGACCTACGAAAATCTCGGCGTCGACAGCGACCACGACTACGACGCGGTCTGGCAGAAATGCCGCGAGCTCCGCATGGCGCCCACCTTCCATGCCGGCGGCCGCGGCTTTGGCCTACGCAATTCGCCCAGCAACTTCACCTTCAACCATATCGGCCACTTCGCCGCCGCCGGTCATTCCATCGCCAAGGGCCTGTTCCTGGGCGGCGTGACGCGGCGCTTCCCCGACCTCAACTTCGCCTTTCTCGAAGGCGGCGTGGGCTGGGGCTGCCAGCTCTTCGCCGACCTGATCGAGCATTGGGAGCGGCGCGGCGCCAAGGGTATCGCCTACATGGATCCCAAGAAGCTCGACCGTAAGCTTCTGCGAAGCCTGGTCGAGAAATACGGCGACGACGACATGGCCGCCGAGCTTGATCGGCGCGACGGCTGGCCCAGCAAGGAGGAAGACGAGCTGACCGGCGGCATGCCGGTGCTCGACGACTTCGCGGCCTGCCAGATCACGCGCAAGGAGGACTGGGTCGACCTCTACGCCAAGCCCTACTACTTCGGCTGCGAGGCCGACGATCGCATGAACGTCACGGCGTTCGGCAAGGCCAATCCGTTCGGCGCGCGCATCAACGCGATCTTCAGCTCGGACATCGGCCATTTCGACGTGCCCGACATGCTGAGCCCGGTGCCCGAAGCTCATGAGCTGGTCGAGGACGAGCTGATCACG